>JAUILW010000987.1 GCA_030432795.1 Gammaproteobacteria bacterium | reverse complement strand
GGCCACCAGCGATTGCCGTGACGAACCGCCGTCCCCGGCCCGTAGCGCGTTGTATGGGCCACCTTCGGGTCCGACCTCCAGTTGCGCGCCACCGTCGCGGCCACGAACAGCCAAGGGCTGGACCACGATCGGTGTGCCCCTACCGGTGCCGTCTTCGGACGCGTCCGCGCCTTCACTGGTCAAGGTGTGCGTCACCCCCCCGTTACCGTTTGGGCCACGACGTAGCCAGCTTGGGCGGCGTTGTCATCCACGCCGCCGATACCGCCGCAGTAGCTAGTTGTCATCGCGGACACGACCTCTCGACGATGAGATGACCGCCCGCTGCTGACTCGGCGTCGATCCGGTAGCCCCGTTTCCCGCCGCCCTGCAGCGTCGACACCGGACCCGTTGTGTGTGTGTGTGTGTTCAGTGCTGTTGGGACTACGCCCCCGCGAGCCGTTCCAAGGCTTCCCGCAGAGCTGGCGGCAACGCGCGTGACCTCTTGGCTGCCCGCCGCAGAATCCCCGCCGCCGCCTTCTGGCTCAAGTAGTACCTGCGCAGCCGCTCCGAAGGGCGCTCCAAGATGTCCGACAATGACGACACGCTTACGCTGCTGGGGAACTCCGAAGTGTTGAGCGTCCAACACTCGGTAGGCGAACCCATAGCCGAGTTCTGCCAGCGACCCGAGGACGGAACCCATTGCGCCGCCGTGGGATCGCATACACCCTCCCGCGCATTCGGGTTCGCAGACCGATGACAGGAGGCCAGGGACGTTCTCCCCGACGAACCAACGGGGCTTGCACTCGTCCAGGAGCCGCACGACGTGCCACCACAGGCCGGAACGTGCGCCAGCCAAGCCCGCACGACGGCCCGCCACGGAGAAGTCCTGGCAGGGCCATCCTGCGGTGATGACGCCTCGCTCAGGAACAAATCCAACTGATCTGAGCTCGTCACCGGTCACCTTCGTCACGTCATCGAACTGCTGGGCTTGCGGGAAGTGGCGTGCGCTGACAGCGGCTGCAGCGGTGTCGATTTCGACCGTTGCGACCGTGCGGGCACCGGCACGCTCGAACGCCAAGGGGAAGCCGCCGATACCGTCGAACAGGCTGACCAGTGTGAGTGTCACCAGCCCACCCGCTTCTTCCGCTCCCGCGCCAACTCCAGTGTCAGCGAACGGATTTCATCGGCCTGCGAGGCGGTCAGCGCCGACAACTC
>JAUILW010000986.1 GCA_030432795.1 Gammaproteobacteria bacterium | reverse complement strand
TGGATCTGCGCGGCAACCCCGGCGGCCTGCTGGGCGCGTCGGTGGACGTGGCTGGCGAGTTCCTCGACGGCGGCCTGATCGTGCGCACCGAGGGGCGAAACGCCGCGGATAGCCAGCAGTACGAGGCAGCCCCAGGCGGTGCGCTGACCAAACCACCTGTGGTCGTGCTGATCGACGGTGGCTCAGCGTCGGCATCCGAGGTGGTGGCCGGTGCGCTGCACGATCGCAAGCGCGCCATCCTCATGGGATCGAAGACGTTCGGCAAAGGCTCGGTGCAGTCCGTGCTCACGCTGCCGGGCCAGCGCGGCGTGAAGCTGACCACGGCGTACTACTTCACGCCCGCTGGGACCCGTATCCACGAACGCGGCATCGAGCCCACGCACGGGTGGGATGGGGAAGCCGACGCGCTGGTGGACGCCGCGCTGGCGCAGCTCATGACAAGCCAGCAACCGCAAAACGCACGAATGGAAATTGCGCCGCCGCGCGGGTAAGCTCCCCATCCTGATCGAGCCGTAGAGTTCGACGGAAACAAAGAAAGAAAAAATAAGAGAGCTTCCCGAAGCGCGATCGACACAGGTCCTCGGGTAGCCACACAGTTCTGGGGGAAAGGCTCTGTTTTCACGGATCCTTTGGCTGAGCGTTGCTGTCGCAACGTTGCTTGCCCATGCATGCAACACACAGGCAGCCGAGCTCGCCATCGTCATTGATGATGTCGGCTATCACGAAGCGCGCACCGACCGCCTGTTGGCGCTGCCCGGGCCTCTGACGCTGGCTGTCCTGCCGTTCGCGCCGCACAGCCGCGACGTCGCGCTGCGCGCCGCTTACCACGACAAAGAAGTGATCCTGCACCAACCCATGGAACCAAACCCCAGCCCGTGGGTGCGCCTGGAACGGGGCACGCTGCTCAGCTCCATGGCCGACGCCGAGCTGATGCGCATGCTCGAGGCTTCCATCAACGCCATCCCGAACCTTGCCGGGGTGAGCAACCACACCGGCAGCCTGCTCACCGCGCACCCGCATGCCATGCGGTTGGTAATGCAGGTGATCAAAGCACGCGGACTGTACTTCCTGGACAGCCGCACCACCGCGCAGACGGTGGCGTTGGATACGGCGAGGGCGGCGGCCATACCGGCGGCCCGAAGAGATGTATTCCTCGACCACGTCATCGAACGGCAGTCCATTCACGCCGCTTTTCA
>JAUILW010000985.1 GCA_030432795.1 Gammaproteobacteria bacterium | reverse complement strand
CCGGCGTGTTTCCCAACATGATCATCCAGATGGTGGCCATCGGCGAGGAAGCCGGCGCGCTCGACGACATGCTCGACAAATCCGCGAGCTACTACGAAGAGCAGGTGGACAACGCCGTGGACAACCTTACGAGCCTCATGGAGCCGTTCATCATGTCGGTGCTCGGCGTACTCGTGGGCGGCCTGATCATTGCCATGTACCTGCCGATCTTCCAGCTCGGTCAGGTGGTCGGCGGCTGATATTCCGGTTTGAGCATCCTGCTGAGCCAGGGCTGGCTCGTACTCATCGCCGCCGCCTGGGTGGGATTGTGCGTCGGCAGCTTCCTCAACGTCGTGGTGCACCGCCTGCCCATCATGCTGCAGCGCAGCTTCGAGGCAGAGGCCCGCGACGTGCTCGACCTCGAAGCGGCAGAACCACCACCGCGTTACAACCTGATGGTGCCGCGCTCCGCGTGTCCCGGCTGCGGCCACCAGATTCGCGCCTGGGAAAACGTGCCGGTTATCAGCTGGCTGGCGCTGCGTGGTTCCTGCAGCGCCTGCGGAACGTCGATCTCCGCCCGCTACCCGCTGGTGGAGCTCGCCACCATGCTGCTGACGCTGGTGGTGGTGAGCCAGTTTGGCTACACGTGGGAGGCGCTCTGGGTGTGCACCTTTACCTGGGTGCTCATCAGCGCCACGCTGATCGATGCCGACACCATGCTGCTGCCGGATCAGCTCACCTATCCGCTGCTGTGGCTCGGCCTGCTGGTCAACGTCTCTGGAACTTTCGTGCCGCTGGAGCACGCCGTGATCGGCGCAGCGGCGGGGTATCTGTCGCTGTGGAGCATCTATTGGCTCTTCAAGCTGCTCACCGGCAAGGAAGGCATGGGCTACGGAGACTTCAAGCTGCTGGCGGCATTAGGCGCCTGGCTCGGCTGGTCGGCCCTGCCAACGGTGGTGTTACTGGCCGCTGGCTCCGGACTTCTGTACGCTCTGGCGAGCCTCGCTATGAAGCGCATGCAGCGCGACCAACCCATGCCGTTTGGCCCTTATCTGGCCGCGGGCGGATGGACGGCATTCGTGTTCGGCGAGTACATCGCACCGCTACTGAAGATTTGAGAGTCCGTGTCCGAAAACAAGCCCAGACATGAAACCAGAAACGAGCCCGGTCGTATCGTCGCCTGCCCCACCTGTAACAAAAGCGTGCGCTGGGATGCCAC
>JAUILW010000196.1 GCA_030432795.1 Gammaproteobacteria bacterium | reverse complement strand
GTGGATCAGAGCATTCGGCTGGTGAGCGATGCCGACGCAGGCATCGGCAGCGTCCTGCTGAGCCTGGTGGCGCGGTGTCTGGTCAACCCGTTTGCTGCCATGGCGGAGCTCAACATCCTCGGTATCGTAACGAACGCGCTGTTGTTCGGCCTCGCAGGCCTGCTGGCACTACCGGAAGGCTCACGGGTGCCGGCGATGATCCACGACATCACGGAGGTCATCTACCGCGTGGCGGGGTGGATCGTTCGCCTCGCCCCCATAGGCATCCTCGGCATCGTTTACGGTCTTGCCCAGAGCCTCGAGACCAATGTCGTTACCCAGCTGGTGAGTTTTGCCCTCGTGGTGCTCGGCGCCACCGCCGTGCACAGCCTCGTAGTGTTGCCGTTGATCGCTTGGCGCTTCGCGGGCCTGGCGCCCGCAGCCCTGTTTCGCAAAGTCGGCCACGCCATGTTTGTGGCGCTTACTACATCATCCAGCGCTGCCACCCTGCCCGTTTCCATGCAGACTGCGGAAAACCGCCTGGGTGTGCGCCGATCTACGGCCAGCTTCGTATTGCCGCTCGGAGCAACCATCAATATGGACGGCACCGCGCTGTTCGAAGGCATCGCCGCGGTGTTCCTCGCCTACCTCTTCGGCATAGAGCTTGGTACCGTCGGGCTGTTTGCCGTGTTCTTCGTCGCCATGGTGGCGTCCATCGGCGCGCCTGGCATCCCGTCCGGGTCCATGGCCGGCATGCAGATGGTGTTGCTGGCCGCGGGTATCCCGTTGGAAGGCATCGGCCTGCTCCTGCTCATCGAGCGGCCGCTCGACACGTTCCGAACCGCGGTCAACGTGCAGGGAGATCTGGTAGCCTGCGCCGTGGCCGAGCGGGCGGTGTTCAGGGACGACGATGGCTGAAAAACTGCTATTGGTGCGGCACGGGCAGATTGATGCAAACCGCGGCGGGCGCTGGCACGGTTCCACCGACAGCCCACTCACGTGGCGCGGCCGACGCCAGGCCAAACGTACCGCACGCACGCTGATGCAGCGCGGCTACACGTTCGAGGCCCTCTACGTAAGCCCGTTAGGACGCTGCAGACAGACGGCCGCCCCCGCCGCCAAGCTCTACGGGATGGAGGCACAGGTGCACGATGAGCTGCGTGAATGGGATATCGGCGAGTGGGAGGATCTGCCGTTTTCGTTCCTCGCGCGCGAGTACGACTTCATGAATCACGTCCGCAGAGATCCAGAGTTTGCGCCGCCCGGCGGAGAGAGCCTGCTTACCGTGGCCAGCCGCCTGGTACCGGCGTTGACCAACATCGACAAAGCGCACGAAGGTACGGTTCTGGTGGTGAGCCACGGCGCATGTATGTCAGTGGCGCTCGCGCACCTGCTGGACCGGGACATCCGCCTGTGGCCGCATTACTTATTCGACAACTGCGGGCTGACTGAGCTGGTGATCCGCCCGCAACCACACGTCAATTTCTTTAACCGCACGGAGCATTTGTGATGCGTGGAGAAAGCGCTCAGTCGGACAGCAGCGCAGCACCAATGGCATCCGCCACCACGGCAACCGCAAGGCAAACGTCGTTCAGGGCTTCATGCTCGCCACGGGTCACCATCTCGGCAGCGATCTCCACCCGGGGAATGGCCACGTGCAGCAGATCGGGGAGCGGCGCGAACTGACCCGGATAGACGCTGTTGACGCGATCGGACATCTATGTGCAACCAACTTCTGTCATTAGCTATGCAGGTTATTGATATCCGTAGAGAAATCTCGAACGGGGTCACACTTTTGCGTAGCCGCCGCCGTGGCTGAATCCGACGATGGAGAAGCCCGTTATGAAGCGGAGGTGCATCGGCACCTGAAGCGCAACTTCATTGCCCACCTGCTGCACGGCTGTCTTGGCCAAACAGGCTTTCGCCTGCTCAACGCGCCGACCTTTCTACCTGCCTACATCCTCCTGCTCTCGGACTCCGATGTGTATGTGGCCGTGGCTTTGGCAGCGCAGTCCCTCGGCATGGCAATGACTCCACTGTTCGCTGCCAACCTGGTGGAGCACCGAGTGCGTGTGCTGGGCGTTGCGCTGGGTATCGGCGCCCTGGCGCGGCTGTGCGTGCTGGCCATCGCTCTGGCAGGACTCCTGTTCCAGCCTGAGCTGGCGCTGGTAACCATCATCGTCGCCCTGGTGGCGTTCGGCATGTTCCAGGGCATGCAGGGGGTCGCCTTTCACTTTCTCATGTCGAAGGTGATCCCGGTGAGCAAACGCGGCAGGCTGCAGGGCCTGCGCAACTTCACGGCCGGCATCGTCTCCGCGGCCGTTGCCTATTACGGGGGCCTGTATTTCCTCGGCGAGGCGCCAAGCGCTACAGGCTACTCACAGATTTTCCTCCTCGCCTTCGTGCTGACGAGTCTGGGACTTGCGCTGTTGACCTGGATGAAGGAGCCGGCGCCGCCGCGGATGCGCGCAAAGTCTTCCCTGCATGCGGTGTGGGGACGAATTCCGCAGCTGCTATCGAACCACAAGCCCTACCGGCGTTTCGTCACTGCCCGGGCGCTGGCCACCGCCGGGCGCCTGGCCATGCCCTTCTACATCCTCTATGCGGCTGACCATCTGGCGCTGAACGGCACCAACCTGGCGGTACTCACCATCGCCTTCACCCTCGCCGGCAATCTATCGAACCTGCTCTGGGGGGTGATGGCTGATCGGCGTGGGTTTCGTATCGTCTACCTCGCATCCATCGCACTGTGGGTGGCGTCCACACTACTGCTGATGGTCAGCGAAGACCTGTGGCTGACCTGCCTCGTGTTCATCGGCATCGGCTCGGCGGTGCAGGGTTTCCAGGTGGCCGCGGCCAGCCTCGTGCTCGAGTTCGGCAGCCGGGAAGATCTGCCCATGCGCATCGCCATCGCCAATACCGGGTCTGAGCTGGTAGGCACCGTGGCAACCCTCGCTGCGGGCTTCATCGCCGCAGGATTCGGCTACGAGGCGGTGTTCATCGTGTCGATCCTGTTTCTTGCCATCGGCGGCTGGCAGGTACGCAGACATGTGCCGGAGCCACGCTTTGGCAGGTAGAATCCCCACACCGTCATCCGGAACATGCACCAACATGCTGAAAGTTACGCACAAGGATCTGATCGAGCGCGCTGAAGCGGAGATCGACACGCTCACGCCCGAGCAGGCACATGCGCTGCTGGCGGATGACAGCGTGCAGTTCGTCGACATCCGTGACATCCGCGAGCTGCAGCGTGAAGGCAAGGTGCCGGGCGCCTTCCACGCGCCACGCGGCATGCTGGAGTTCTGGGTGGATCCGACGAGCCCTTACTACAAAGAGGTGTTCGGCAGCGGCAAACGCTTTGTGTTCTATTGCCAGAGCGGCTGGCGCTCAGCGGTATCAACTCACACCTTGCAGACCATGGGCCTCGAGCCGGTCTGCCACATTGGCGGCGGTTTTCGTGCCTGGGTCGAAGCCGGCCTGCCCACAGAAGCCCTACCCGAACGGAAGGGCTGAATGCGCTCTGCGCTGATCTACCTGCTCGCAGGTGTGGGCGGCTTTGTCATCATGTCGCTGGAGCTGCTTGGCGGGCGCGTGCTTGCCCCCTATTTCGGCAGCGATATCTACGTCTGGGGCAGCATCATCACGATCTTCATGCTGTCGCTGTCACTCGGTTACCTGGGCGGCGGGCGTCTGTCCCTGAAAGATCCCTCGCTCACGCGATTCTCCTTCCTGTTCCTCCTCGCGGCAGCCCTGCTCTATCCGCTGGTGTACTTCGCCGAACCTCTCATGGAGTGGGTGTTCGAGCAGATTGAGGATCCACGCTACGGCTCACTTGTGGCGGCGTCTGTGCTGTTCATCCTGCCGACCGTGGTGCTTGGCTTCATCTCCCCTTACAGCGTGCGGCTGCTGGTGGAGAGCACGCATCGTTCGGGGGAAGTAGCCGGCAGATTGTATTTTGTATCCACTCTCGGTAGTGCCCTGGGCACGCTGATGACGTCGTTCTACTTCGTACTCTGGTTCGAGATCGACACAATACTCACAGGTCTCGCACTGACGCTGTTGGCCCTTGCTGCCATCGGATACGCGGGGCGACGGCTGTGATGAGAGGATTGATCTGGCTCCTGTGCGCGCTCACCGTGCCGGTCGCTGCCGCCCAGGGCCGTGTGGTGCACAAGGAACGCTCGCTGTATCAGACCATTCTCGTGGTCAAAGATCGCTCTCGGGTGTGCCTGCAGTTCAGCGTGCGCCGCGATCAGAAGAACCAGTCGTGCAAGGATCTGAACGACCCACAGAAGATGCTCTTCAGCTACACGCGGATGATGATGGCGTCTCTGCTGCTGATGGACGCGCCCCAACGGGTGCTGATGGTTGGCCTTGGCGGCGGCACCATTCCCATGGCGCTGAATGAGCTGTATCCGCAAGCGGTGATCGACGCGGTGGAGATCGACCCAGCCGTCGTGCGCATGGCGCGGGAGTACTTCGCCTTCGAGAGCAACGCGCAGCTGCGCGTGCATGAGATCGATGCGCGGGTGTTCACGAAGCGGGCGCTCAAACGCGGCTTGACCTACGATCTCATCCTTCTGGATGCCTACAACGGCGACTACATACCCGAGCACCTGCTGACCCGTGAATACCTCGAGGAGAGCAAGGCGCTGCTCACACCGAACGGTGTCCTGTCCGCAAACACCTTCGCGGTAAGCGATCTTTATGACCATGAATCAGCAACTTACGCAGCAGTGTTCGGACGCTTCTACAATTTTCGCCGGTGGGACAGCTCCAACCGCGTCATCATCGCCCGGCCGGCCGGACTGCCCGAAGACGTCGACAGCCTGCATGCGCGGGCCGCGGAACTCGCCGATAGGCTACGGCCCTACGGTGTGCCCATAGAACGATACGTGAAGGACCTCGACGGCGGCGTTGATTGGAACGAGGGCGCACGTGTGCTCACCGACCAGTACGCCCCGGCCAATCTGTTGAAGCACCGCTAAGGGCGTCGCTGCGACGCCCCCGGCGCATCAGCTCTGCTTTTGCCAGTACTCGTCTTTCAGCAGCCGCTTGTAGAGCTTGCCGGTCGGGTGCCTGGGAAGCTCAGCGCGAAAGTCGATGCTGCGCGGACATTTGATGTGCGACAGATGGCTTCGGCAGAACGCCATGAGCTCGTGCTCGAGTTCTGGCCCGGCGAGCCCCATGTCCCGCGGCTGAACCACGGCTTTCACTTCCTCGCCGAACTCGGCATTGGGCACCCCGAATACGGCAACGTCGGTGACCGCATCGTGGGTGATGAGGATGTTCTCCGCCTCCTGCGGGTAGATGTTCACGCCGCCCGAGATGATCATGAAATTCTTGCGGTCGGTGAGGTAGAGATACCCCTCGTCGTCCACGTAGCCCACGTCCCCAAGGGTGCTCCAACCGCGCGGATGTCGTGAACCGCGGGTCTTCTCCGCATCGTTGTAGTACTCGAACTCGCCGCCATTGCCGAAGTACACGGTGCCGGGTTCGCCCACTGAGAGCTCTTCACCCTCGTCGTTGCAGATATGCACCTCGCAGTTCAGCGGCCGGCCGACGCTGCCCTTATGGGTAAGCCATTCCGGAGACGAAATGTGCGTGAAGCCGTTGGCTTCCGTGCCTGCGTAGTACTCGAACAGGATCGGTCCCCACCAGTCGATCATCTGCTCTTTGATGGGGACCGGGCACGGCGCTGCGGCATGCACCGCGCAGATCATGCTGCTGGTGTCGTAGCGCAGGCGTTCCTCGTCCGGCAGCTTGAGCATGCGCACGAACATGGTCGGCACCCATTGGCCGTGTGTGACCTGGTACTTTTCGATGGTGCGCAACGCTTCGACCTCGTTGAAATGCTCCATCACCACCACGCGGGTGCCGTTGCGCAGGCAGCTCATGGTGAAGTTCAGCGGCGCTGAGTGATAGAGCGGCGCAGGGGAAAGGTAGGTGGAATGCTCGTCCATCTGCCAGAGCATGCCGAACACGTTCAGCGTGGGCGCGCCGTAGGGCTCCTCGGACAGTGCTTTCTTGATGCCCTTCGGATAACCGGTGGTACCTGAGGAGTAGAGCATCGGCGCCCCTTCCGCAGGGTCGTCGATCATGGTCTGGGGTTGATCGGCAATGGCGGCCTCCCAGGACTGGAAGCCGTCGATGGTGTCGTCCAGCATGAACCGGTGCACCCCGTCCAGACGCGGCACCAGCCGTTGTGCCACGTCACGCCGGCCGTAGGAGGTGACGAACAGCTTCGCCTCGCAGTTGCCGACGATGTAGGCCACCTCCTCCTCCTGGAGCCGCCAGCTGATCGCGGTGTAATAGAGCCCTGCCCGCTGGGCTGCCCAGACGATCTGGAAAAAGCGCGGGTGGTTCTCTAGCAGGATGGCGATGTGATCGCCGCGCTCGAGCCCGAGCGAACGAAACAGGTGCGCCCCCTGGT
>JAUILW010000984.1 GCA_030432795.1 Gammaproteobacteria bacterium | reverse complement strand
ACGAGGTGATCGAGAGTGCGCTGCGCTACCGGGCGCAGGCACCGCTGATCGACGAGATGATGAAGGAGATCGGGGTGAAGAACGCCAATGTCACCGGCATGGGCGATATCTTCCGCGCCGCAAAGGAAATCCAGAGCCTGGAGGAGGGCGCGCGGCAGGCCGACGCGACCGATGCCGGCGACAACGCCTAGACGGAGTAGCAGCAAAGATGCGTTATGCAGTGTGTGAATGGCAGGGTCGGACACGTGTCGGCCGAATCGACCAGGCCGCCGGCGAGGTGGTGCTGCTGGATGTCGCGGAAGACGTGGCCGCCAGCGACGGCGTGACGTCCCTGCTCATGGGTGCGAGGCCTTCGGCACAGGACAGCGTTCCGCTGACCGAGGTTCGTCTTCGCGCTCCGATACCGCGGCCGCGTCGGAACGTGTTCTGCGTGGGCAAGAACTACCATGCGCATGCCCGGGAGTTTTCGCGTTCGGGGTTTGATTCCTCGGCGGCGCAGGGGGAGATTCCGAAGGCGCCGATCGTGTTTTCGAAGGTGCCCGAGAGCGTGGTGGGTACGGGAGACGCGGTGAAGATCGATGCCGGGGTATCGAGTGCCATCGACTACGAGGCGGAGCTTGGGGTGGTGATTGGCAAGGCGGGCAGGAACATTGGCCGGGAAGAGGCGATGGGCCACGTTTGGGGTTACACGGTGATCAACGACGTCACCGCGCGGGACCTGCAAAGCGAGCACAGCCAGTGGTTGATCGGCAAGTCGCAGGACACGTTCTGCCCGATGGGGCCGTGGCTGGTGACGGCGGACGAGCTGGACCTGTCGGACACGCAGGTGCGTGGTTACGTGAACGACGAGCTGCGCCAGGATGCGAACACGCGCGACCTGATCTTCGACGTACCGAGCATCATTGCGGCGATTTCCAACGGCATCACGCTGCTGCCCGGTGACGTGATCGCGACCGGCACGCCGGCCGGTGTGGGCATTGGTTTCGACCCGCCGAAGTACCTGGTGCCGGGCGACGTGATGCGGGTGGAGATCAGCGGCATCGGCGTGCTGGAAAACCCGGTGGAGGTGTTCTGATGGCCGAGGGCAGCAAGAGCATGTGGGGTGGCGTGGAGAGCACGGTGCGATCGGAAGAGGAGATCGTGTTCAGCAACGTTCGGATACTGGATGCCAGTGGCGAGGCGCCGTACAGCGGCGAGGTG
>JAUILW010000983.1 GCA_030432795.1 Gammaproteobacteria bacterium | reverse complement strand
CATCGTGGACGAGTTGTATCGATGCCGGGTCCGCGACGACGACAATACGCTGCGCTGGAGCGATTGCCGCGCTCCGCGCGTATTTCTGCCGACGCAGCTCCACGTGCAGGGCGATCTGCGGCACCAGATTCGCCGGCGGGCAATCTACGAGATACCGGTGTATCAATCCGACCTCAACTTCGAAGGTACGTTCGCGCTGCCCGAATCCACCGAAGCGCTGCGGCTGGACCTGAACACGGCAGAGGTTGCATTTGGCATCACGCATACTCAGGCCCTGGCAAGCCGGCCGGAGCTTTCCCTGGCGGGCCGGACGGTTGCGCTGGAGGCCACTACGGGCGCCGCATGGCTCGGCAGCGGCGTGCGCGCCAAAGCGTCCATCAGCCAAGACCGTACACTGCCTTTCCGCCTGACCGTCTCCGCAAGAGGAAGCGACATGCTTGCGCTGTCACCCATTGGCGATGACACGCACATCGCGCTGCGCGCCACCTGGCCACACCCTTCCTTCAGCGGCCGTTACCTGCCCCAGGCGTACGACATCAACAGCGACGGATTCTCCGCCACCTGGTCGGTACACGCGCTGGCTCGCGAGCTGCCATCCCACTGGCGTGCAACCGAACACGGCATTGCTTTCGGCGGTGCGGCGGTGACGATGCACGAGCCTGTCACTGACTACCGTCTGGTGGATCGCGGGGTGAAGTACGGCATCCTGTTCATCAGCCTGACCTTCGTCGCACTGCTCTGCTTCGAGATGGGCAGCGGCATACGGTTTCACTACGTGCAGTATGGCGTTACCGGTGCCGGCCTGACGCTGTTCTATCTGGCCGCGTTGTCACTATCCGAGCACCTGCCGTTCGTGGCGGCCTACGCGATTGCGACGCTGCTCATCACCGGTCTGATCGGTTGGTACATCCAAGCCATCACCAGACGCTTCCGCGCAAGCCTGCTAATCACTGGCATCATCGCCGCGCTCTACACCAAGCTGTACGTTCTGCTCACCCTGGAGGACTACGCACTGCTTGCGGGCACCTTCGTTCTGCTGGCAGGGCTCGCTGCCCTGATGTACGCCACCCGCCGCCTGCACCAGCCGCGGGATGCTCAGTCGGCCGCGTAACCGCCCAGCCGGTCGGCGGCCTGCGCTTGTGCGGGCCGCCGCTCCGGGTCACCCAGACCACCACCGCCCGGCGTGTGCAACACCAGCACATCC
>JAUILW010000982.1 GCA_030432795.1 Gammaproteobacteria bacterium | reverse complement strand
TGGACAGCCGCACCACCGCGCAGACGGTGGCGTTGGATACGGCGAGGGCGGCGGCCATACCGGCGGCCCGAAGAGATGTATTCCTCGACCACGTCATCGAACGGCAGTCCATTCACGCCGCTTTTCAGCAGGCGTTGGCGCTCGCCCGAAAACGCGGCCAGGCGATTCTCATCGCCCACCCGTACGAGCTCAGCATCCAGTATCTGGAACATGCGCTGGCGGAACTGCCAGGGGACGTGAAGCTGGTTACCGCTGGCTCTCTGGCCCGCACGACCTATCCAGGAACGCCTGCCCCTCGGCAAATTGCAGCGTTCCCTCATAAATCGCCCGGCCCGTAATCGCGCCAACCACTCGCGCCCCGGGCTGTGCTGACACCGCGGCCTGCAGCGCTGCAAGATCTTCAGTTGTGTGCAAACCACCCGAGGCGATGACATCGATACCCGCCTCAACCGACAGCGCCACCGTGGCCTGCACGTTGAGCCCCTGCAGCATGCCGTCGCGGTCGATATCTGTATAAACAATGCCGGCCAGCGGTAACGCTCCAAGACCTTTGACGAATTCGACCGCCGACACGGTTTTGGTGTCATCCCACCCGGCGGTGGCGAGCATGCCGGAGCGCGCATCGAGGCCCAGCAGAATGCGATGCGGGTGCTTTTCGGCCAGGCGCGCGAGAAAGTCCGGCTCCTCGATGGCGCGGGTGCCGACAATGAGGCGCGCCACCCCCGCAGCAAAGTAAGCCTCGGCAATCTCTTCGGTGCGCACGCCGCCGCCGAGCTGGACGGGCACGTCCGGAATGGCGGCCACCATGGCCTCCACGAGCGACTGATTGCGCGGGGCGCCGGCGAACGCGCCATCCAGATCGACGATATGCAGACGTCGGGCACCCAGCTGCGCCCAATGGCGAGCCATGGCAACGGGGTCGCTGGAAAATACAGTCGCATCGTCCATACGCCCCTGGCGCAGGCGCACGCACTGCCCGTCCTTCAGGTCGATAGCGGGTATCAGGTCCAACGCTACAACGCGCCTTTGGTGGACGGCACCGCGCCTGCCATGCGCGGGTCTGCAGCAACCGCCACGCGCAACGCCCGGCCAAACGCCTTGAACACAGTCTCCGCCTGATGGTGGGCGTTCTCGCCTCGCAAATTATCGATGTGCAGGGTGACCTGGGCGTGGTTGACGAACCCCTGGAAAAATTCCCGCAGCA
>JAUILW010000981.1 GCA_030432795.1 Gammaproteobacteria bacterium | reverse complement strand
GTGTTTTGGTCTTGGGGGATGTCATGATGAACCTCACAGACCGCCGGGGATGCGCAGGATTGTGCGCTCATCCGCGTTTTGCGACACGCCGTTGACGCGCCAATCCGATGTGAAGAAGTCCCAGTAACCAGTAATAGGTCTCCGTGCCCTCGAAGTGCAGCTCGTAATGCAGGATCTCGGAGATTGAATAATCGAAGCCCTGCATCTCGCCACGTGTGAACGCTTCGGGGCTCGCGGCACCGAGGCGGCCTTCAAGTACCGCCTTGGCCTCGATGGCGGCCCCACTGCGCTTGTTGCGGATCACGCCGTAGGCCGTGAACTTCTTGCGCGCGCTGGCGCCAAGCCCGAATTGTGCCAGCAGGTCCGGGTCCCAGCCCGCCAACTTGAAGTTGGCCTCGAGTTTCTGGATGCCGACCGCGACCTCGATCTGGACACGGGAGCCGCCCGGCTGGTGGTCCTGATAGGCTTCCTGCAGGTTGGGCAGCTGCAACTCGGTCAGGGTGAGGTGCTTGGAGGCGGTGGGGTCGTCATCGCCGCAAAAGAGGTTTGCGGCCTCCATGAGGTATATCGTGCTCATCTGAGCCTGTCCTTTGTGTTGGGGGAGCGATCATCCGGGTGGGGCAGCTATGCCTGCCGGGGAGTGTGCCGGGTCAGCCGGTGATGGTGCCGACCTGTGCGAGCAGTTCGTCGAGCATGGCGTCGAGCGCCGGGCGGTAGCGCGCGGACTGGATGCCGAGATAGCGCAGGACCGGGGCTTCCTCTGCCGCGAAGGTGACGGTGAAGCGGCCCTGGCGCAGTTCTTCGGGGCTGTTCTGCGCCGGCATGAACTTGACCTCGAAGCCCAGAATGTCGCCATCGGCCTTGAGGTTGCGCAAGGCCGTTTCCATCGTGTTCAGCACGGCCTGGATGGTCTGGCCGGTGATGTTGAAGCGGCCGAGGTAGAACCGCAGGGTGCGCAGCAGCATCAGGTGGATGTAATCGCGCCCGCGGGTGACGTTGTAGAACCGCCAGAGGTCATCCTCGCCGGCGTTGTCGGTGCCGACGAAGATAAAGCCGCCCTGACCGATGGCGCTCTCGACGCCCATCTCGCCGCGCAGCAGGATGCCGATATTGGCCGCGAGCAGGCTCTGGCCCTCGGTGGCGCCATCGGTGAGCGAGAAGGCAATCGGGCGCGAGGGTCCGACGATGCCCTGCACCGGCTGGTT
>JAUILW010000195.1 GCA_030432795.1 Gammaproteobacteria bacterium | reverse complement strand
ACCGCCGGCGATCATGGCGTCTGGCGGTATGTTGCAGTTCTGCATGTAGCCGGCTTCGGGGTTGAGCAGCTCCAGGTGGTCCGTGGACGGGTGCAGGCCCTGCCATTCGGTGCGCGGATCGCTGCCGTCCACAGGCCGTGACCAGTCGAACTCAGCCGCGCGCCGCGGCACGCGGCCCACGCGCTGGTAGTAGATGTTGCCAGCAGTGTCCGCGGCCATGATGTTCTGCGGGAAGAAGGCGAGGGTGGCAGCCGCTTCGCGCACCGCCTCGAAGCTCTCGCCAAAGTTGAGCAGCTCCCAGGCGCGGTTGCGGTCGGTGCTGGCGTCGTAGGGCACCTTGGCGGCGTAGGCGAAGCCTTCTGTACGCGCGATGATCGGGCCGTGGTGGCTGAACTCCAGCACGTGGGTCTGCTGGCCGGCACCGCGCACGTCGAGGGCAACTTCGCGTCGATCGAGCGGCCGCCAGTCGGCGCCGTAGCGGTACTGTTGCGGATCTTCGGGGTGTATCTCCAGTTGGTAGACGTCGGCGGTGTCCGGGCCGCCGGTGGTCATCGACCAGGCCAGCCGGGCATTGTGGCCGAGGCCGATGTACGGAGAGCCGGCGAGGCCCACGCCGCTGCCCTGCCAGTCGCCCGCATGCACGCGAAACTCCCAGAAGCGCGATGGCCCCCACCAGGACAGATGCGGATCGATCAGCAGCAGCGGCTTGCCGCTGGCGCTGCGTTCGGGAGCCACGGCCCACTGGTTGGAGCCGCGTGCGGTAACGGCGAATGTCGGCTGCACGCCGCCGCGCTTCAGGTCTTCGAGGGCTTCGTCGATGGACCAGTTGTACAGAAACAGCCGCGCGAACGCGTCCACCATGGCCGGCGTCACCTTGCCGTGTTGCCACCAGGCGGGGAGGTCCTGCGGGTGCTCGGTGTAGTAGGCGTTGATGCCGTCGGTAAATGCTTCGAGCCGCGCGCGCGCCTGCCCGGTGGTGCCTGCCCACATCGTGCGGGCATTGCCGTAGTGGTCGAACATGCGCGAGAGCAGGTCAATCGGCACCTGCCCGGGGCCGGCCACCGAGGCGAGCTCGCCCATGGCGGTCTTCAGGTTGATCAGGAGCTGCTGCGGCCGGTCCTCGGCCTGGGCGTAGCCCTGCGCGAAGAGACCGTCCTCCACGGTTGGCGCATAGATATGCGCAACACCCCAGGTGTCGCGGTAGAGCACGATCTGCCCGGCATCGTCGCCGCTGCCGGGCAGTGCGTTGGTAGAACTCGTGGGTGCAGTGGCCGACTGGCCGGCGCACCCGCATATCAGAAGCGTTGCGAGCAGGCCGGCCGCGCGCACGGTCAGACCCGCTGGATCAGGGTGCCGGTGCCGAGGCCGCCGCCGCAGCACATGCTGATCAGCCCATACTCGCCGCCGGTGCGCTCGAGCTCATACACCGCCTTGGTTATGAGGAAGCAGCCCGTGGCGCCGAGCGGGTGGCCGAGGGAGATGGCGCCGCCGTTCGGGTTTACCTTCTCCATGTCGGCGCCCACGGCTTTGGCCCAGCCGAGCACCACGGAGGCGAACGCTTCGTTCACCTCGAACACATCGATGTCGTCGATCTTCAGGCCGGCGTTTTCCAGCAGCTTTTCGGTGGCGGGAATTGGCCCTTCCAGCATGAGTACCGGATCGCAGCCGACCAGCACGCTGTCGACAATGCGGGCTTTTGGCGTCAGCCCCAGCGCTTCGGCTTTCTCGGCGCTCATGAGCAGCACCGCTGCCGCGCCGTCGGCGATCTGCGAAGCGGAACCGGCGGTGTGCACACCGTCCTCCCGGGCAACGGGCTTGAGCGCTGCGAGCGCTTCCAGGCTCGTGTCGCGGGGAATCTCGTCGCGCTCGAATACCTTCGTCTGGTCGGTCTTGTTGCCTTCGTCGTCGAACACCGGCACTTCCAGCGGGATGATCTGCGCTTCGAAGCGGCCTTCATCCTGCGCTTTCGCCGCGCGCTGCTGTGACAGCAGGCCGAACGCGTCGGTGTCCTGGCGTGTGATCTGGTACTTCTCGGCGACCCGTTCCGAGCCTTCGAACTGGCTGGTGAACTCGTGGTGGTCGAAGTAGCTGCGCGAAACCACCTTGCCGTACTCTTTCGGCAGGCCGACGGAATCGGAGCCGATAGGCAGGCGGGTCATATTCTCCACGCCCACCGCCAGCACCATGTCGGCCATACCCGAGCGGATCATGCTGTAGCCGAGGCCGTTGGCGTGCTGCGACGAGCCGCATTGGGAGTCGATGGTGATGCAAGGCGTACGCTCGTCGCCGCCGTGCGCAAGCCAGGCGGTGCGGGTGACGTTCATGCCCTGAGCGCCGAGCTTGTTGATGCAACCGCCCACCACCTGGTCCACCTGGCCGCTGGTGAGGCCGTTGCGCTCCAGGAGCTTCATCATGATGGGCCCAAGGGTATCGGTGGGGTGCACCCAGCCGAGCGAGCCTTTCTTTTTACCTACCGCGCTGCGCGCGGCGTCAACGATGACGACATCCTTCATGGTGTGCTCCTATTGATGGCTTTTACGTTTGGTCGGGGGGTTGAGGCGCAACGCCTCGAGCAGCCCCTCGAGGATCAGATCCGGCACTACGGCGTCGAACAGATCCTCGCGATCGAACAGATGGGCGAACCCGCCGGTGCCGATCACCAGCGGCGGCTCGTCTTCGAATACTTCTTCGGTGATGCGCTTGACAAGCTCGCGCACCATGCCGACATTGCTCCAGTACAACCCGCTCTGAATGCTCTCAATCGTCGTCTTGCCGATGGCCGAGCGCATGGGCCGGATCTCCACGGACGGCAGTTGCGCGGTGCGGGTTTCCAGCGCATCCATGGCCAGGCGCACGCCGGGCACGATGTTGCCGCCGAGGAACTCGCGCGCCTTGGTGACGGCGCAAACGGTAGTGGCGGTACCAAAGTCGACGATGATCAGGTTGCGGTCGGGGTAGAGCTTCACCGCGCCCATGGCGTCAGCGATGCGGTCTGCGCCCACTTCCTTGGGATCTTTGTAGCGGATCTTCAGCCCGGTCTTGATGCCTGGCCGCAACATCAGCGGCTCAACGCCGAAGTACTTCTGGCAGCAGGCGTTGATGGAGTAATTCAGATCCGGCACCACGGAGCAGGCGACGACCATGTCGATCTTTGTCGGATCGACATCGTTCTCCCGCAGGGCTGCGCGCAGAAACACGCCGAGCTCATCCGATGATGAACGGGTGGTAGAAGTGCGGCGGAACTGCACCTGCAGTTCGTCGTCAACGAATACGCCGCAGAAGATCTGTGTGTTGCCGACATCGAGGGCGAGTAGCATCGGTACCTGTCCGCGGATCAAGTCCTACAATTTCGAACCGGCGACTATAGGGGATGGCGGCTTGGCCGTCTAACCTTCCCGCAAAGCCCTGGCTTTCGCCCGCCACTCGTCCCCTTCCTCTGGAATGCCCAGGTTGTCCCAGAACTTCGCGCCGCGTTCGTAGGATTTCGCAGCCTCCTCCGCCTGCTCGGCCGCGCGGAGGCGGTGGCTGGCGGCGCGGGCTGTTTCGCCCGCCTTGTCGGCCATGGCGGCGGCTTTACGCAGGAGCTCCATGGTGCGCTGGTGATCGAGACCGCGCTCGATGTCGATGGGGTGGGGTGGGAAGCGATCCGGCAGATCGATCAGCCAGGGTTTCACCGACCACGGATCGCGAAAGTTCACGCCCCGAAGGTAGCAGCGTTCCGCGTCGGCCCAGCGACCGGCCAGTTCGTGGGCCTCGGCTGCCAGCGCGTAGTCTTCGCTGATCTCGCGCCACTCCTGCTGGGCACGGCGGCGGCGGTCCTCGGCCATGTCCGAGAGTGCACCGGCCCAGTCCCAGTAGAACTTGCCCCGGGCCCATAACGTGCCGGGCTTCAGGTCGAACGGTACCCCCTGGCGCTCGGCCCGGGCGAAGATCTCGCGGGCTTTGCGGTCGTACTCCCGTGCCAGCGATTGCAGATCGTCCGCATCCGCCATGAGTTTCCGCACGAATGCTTCGCGACGCTGCGCGGTGGCATCGTCACACGGTGATTGCGGTGGCGGATTGCGATCGATCTCTACCGGTGGGAGCGCCAGTTCCTCTTCATAGAGCCGATTGAGGAGATCTTCCACGGCCTCGGGTGCGGCTGTGTCATTGGCGTATGCCGCGGCCATCAAGAGCAGAGCCAGGGCGGTGGAGAGGCGCAGGAGGTTCATGTGTTATCGAGAATGTTTGCGAACATGGAAGCGTCGATGTTGCCGCCGGTGAGCACCACAGCGATGCGGTCGCCACAGCGCTCCTGCGCGGCTGCCGCACAGGCCGCCGCACCCGCGCCTTCGGCGACGTTGTGGGTGGTGCGGTACAGGAGCCGCATGGCGTCAGCAATCTCCTCATCACTCACGCGCACGATGCGCGCCGCACCGCGTTTGATCTCCTTGAAAGCCGCCGGGTGGGGAACGCGGGTGGCGATACCGTCAGCGAACGTGTCGGCTGTGGCGGTGGTCACGATGCGGCCCTGCTCCACGGATTGCGCCATGGCGTCGGCACGTTCGTTCACCACGCCGACGATATCGGTATCCAGCCCCAGCAGGTCACGTACGCGGATGAGCGAACAGATGCCGGAGCCCATGCCGATAGGGACGTAGATAGCCTCGAGGTCCGGCACGCCGAACATCAGCTCGAGACCGTAGGTCGCCACGCCCAGGATCAGGTCATCGTGAAAGGAAGGCACTAGTTCACCCTGGCCGGCCGCTGCGCGGCGCTCCGCCTCTTCGCGGGCAGCGTCGAAGTCGCGACCGATCACCTCCAGATCGGCACCCCAGCCGCGAATGGCGGCGTTCTTTTCGCGGGCGTTGCCCTCGGGGACGAGGACCGTCACCGGCACCCCGTAGTGCCGGGCTGCGAAAGGTATGCTTTGCCCGTGGTTACCGCGAGTAGCGGTGATCAGCCGCCCGGGAAGCTGTCCGCGGCGGCTCAGCGCATCGAGGTATGTGATGCCGCCGCGCACTTTGAATGCGCCGGTGGGAGTGTGATTTTCGTGCTTCACCCACACTTCGCGGCCGAGCGCGTCGGCCAGTAGTGGCCATGCGTACTGCGGGGTAGGGGGCACGTGTTGTTGCACGGTGCGGTGCGCCGAGCGCAGTTCTTCGAGTGTGAACGTCATGAGGTGATGATAGCAGCGGCGCGTTGCGTACCCGCAACGCCTAGCGGAGAAAACCAAACGTAATGGCGGCCGGTCTATTCTTCAATCTGGCTCCAAACAGAAGTGCCCGCGGACCTGACCGTACCCCCGGAATTCGAGCCATGCACGATGTGGGATTTCCTTGTGGTTTGGACCTGAGGAGATCCCAAGATGAAGAGAAAGCGCTATTCGCAAGAGAAGATCATTTCGATCTTAAAGGAACATGAAGCAGGGGCATCCGTAGCCGACCTTTCCAGTCACAGCGAGGAGATTCATCGTGAGATCCTCTGATCTGGCGCAAACCTTGGGGGCCAGCAGCTCGCACAGCCTCTTTTCAGATCTCGTACCTCTGCAATATCTCATGTGGGAGTTGTTTGACTTGGCGGTCTGTTCGCCTGCGTTCAAGGATATCCCCCGATCAGGCATCGCACATACCTTATATAGCAGGTAGCGGTCGAGTTCTGGAACACGACTTCCCTGGCGCCTAACACCGGGTTAGCGGCGCGGCTGCTACAGGTTCGTTTGCGACAAATGGCGAAGCTATCTGCAAATCAGCCCACAGTAGACGCGCCCGAATGAGCGATAGCGATCGGCTGCAAGCTCATATTAGACGGCGACTGAAAATCTGGGTTAAACATCTCATCGGAGCAAACATAGCGCGTCGTAGGGGGCGTTGTAGGCGCTCTGTACGTTGCCTTGGGAGTGTGTATAAAATTACTAATCTATACACATTGGCTCTGCTATGAGAACAAATATAGTCATTGATGAAAAGCTTCTGGCGGAAGCGATAGAGGCGACCGGCGCTAAGACCAAGCGCGAGGTTGTTGAGCTGGGATTGGCTGCGTTGGTTAAGCTGAACAAGCAAAAGAACCTAAAGTCGTTGCGGGGAAAGGTCGAATGGACGGGCGATCTCGAAGAGACGCGCAATAGCGCAGCGTGATACTGGTTGATTCAAGCGTCTGGATTGACTACTTCAACGGTACCGTAAATCGGGAGACCGATTACTTGGACTCAGTGCTTGGCGTGGAGCCAGTTGGAGTTGGCGATCTAATTCTGACGGAGGTTCTGCAGGGCATACGTAGCGACTCAGAATATAGAAAGGTCAGGGGGCTGATGCTGGAGTTAACGGTATACGAGTTACTCGGGCAGAATCGAGCCATCAAAGCTGCTGAAAACTACCGCACACTTCGGAAGAAAGGTGTGACGATACGCAGGACCAATGATCTGATAATCGGAACATTCTGCGTTGACGAATCGCTGCCGCTACTTTTTCGAGAT
>JAUILW010000194.1 GCA_030432795.1 Gammaproteobacteria bacterium | reverse complement strand
GGTCGGGTACTGCCCAGCCGCCGCGCCGTTTGGCGATGTGTACGGCGAGCTTGTGAGCATGCCGTTCGTAGCGATCCAGAGGTGGTGCCTGCAGGTGCAGCCGCAGCGGCGCCATGGAGGCTTTTCCGCGCGCTTCTGCAGGGCGGAACAGGCAGGTGAAGGTCTTGCCCTGGGCTGCGGCCACCTGCAGGCGCTGGGTGTCCTGTGGGCGCAGGTAACGTTCATCCAGCCAGGCCAGGGCAGCGCTGCAGGTGCCAGAGCGGCTGGCGCGTTCCAGAGCCCACAGGGCTTCCTGAGCGGCTGTTTTCCCTGGCTCGGCCTTTCCCACCTTTCCTGACGGTGCAGTGGCTGATGCTGTGCGGTGCCTGGTATGCACGAGCAGGATTTTGCTGGTGTCGATGCCGTGTGCCGCGAGCGCGGGTGCATAGGGCACGAACGGTGGGTTGATCCAGATGATCCAGCGCTGTCGGGCGCTCAGTCGGGCCAGGGCAGGTGCGAGAAGCTGCAGCTCGCCGATACCGGCCTGGGCCAGCAGCAGTTCTGTCAGGCCACCCAGGGGCCAGCCGCCGCCGGGCAGGTGCGCGTCCAGCGTATCGAATCCTGTGGGTTGCGATGCGCAGGCAGCATCGAGCTGGCCCGCTCGCCACAGATCGGGGTGTTGCAGGAGCGTGTGAGGTTGTTGTGTTGGAGGTTTCGGCAGTGTGCTCATGATATCTGTATTTATATACAGGGCCGATCAGGTTAACTGTACAAAAATACAGTATCAAGTCTTTCGCGCTATTTGTGCATCTCATGGCCGGGCTGCGGCTGTCGAGCCTGGGCGCTGCTGGAGGGGATGCGTATAGTAGCCAGCCTCCATTGGCGTTCATCCAGACAGACGCCGCTTCAGCACACCGTGTGGTGCATACAGACTGGAAAGATACGAATGACCTATCAGTACGACCTCTACGTTATCGGCGCCGGCAGCGGCGGCGTGCGGGCAAGCCGCATGTCGGCTGCGCGGGGCGCGCGGGTGGCGGTAGCCGAATCCACCTACCTCGGCGGTACCTGCGTGAACGTCGGCTGCGTGCCGAAAAAACTTTTTGTTTACGGCTCGCACTTCGCCGAGGAGTTCGAAGACTCGGAGCGCTTCGGCTGGCAGGTGGGCGAGCGAAGCTTCCACTGGCCGACCTTGCGCGATAACAAGACGGCTGAGATCGAGCGCCTCAATGGCATCTATCAGAACCTCCTGGACGGCGCCGGCGTCGATACCCATCGCGGGCACGCGCAGTTGCTGGATGCCCACACGGTGGATGTCGACGGTACACGCTACACCGCAGACAAGATTCTCATCGCCACCGGCAGCCGGCCTTACGTGCCTGAATTTCCCGGCTGCGAACACGTCATCACCTCCAACGAAGCGTTCTATCTGGACACGTTCCCCAAGCGTGCGGTGGTGGTGGGCGGCGGCTACATCGCAGTGGAATTTGCCGGCATATTCGCGGGTCTCGGTGCCGAGACACACCTGATCTACCGGGGCCCGCTGTTTCTGCGTGGTTTCGATGAGGGCATCCGTGGATTCGTTCGCGACGAGCTGGAGAAGAAGGGCATCCATCTACATTTCGAGGAAAACGTTTCCCGCGTAGACGCAGACAGGACGGTGCACCTGACAAGCGGAGGAACGCTATCGGCAGACACCGTGCTCTACGCTACTGGAAGACGGCCCAACACCGCCAACCTTGGCCTGGAATCCGTCGGCGTGGCGCTCACCGATGCCGGCGCCGTAGCCGTGGACGACTATTTCCAGACGAGCGTGGACAACATCTACGCCATTGGCGATGTCATCGACCGCATGCAGCTCACGCCCGTGGCCATCGGCGAAGGGATGTGCATCGCGCACAACCTGTTCGGCACTGGCGAGAAGCGCAAACAGGACTACGACAACGTGCCGACGGCGGTGTTCTGCCAGCCCAACATCGGCACCGTCGGGCTCACCGAAGAAGCGGCGCGGGAGCGCTTCGAGATCGACGTGTACGAGTCTGTGTTCCGGCCGATGAAGCACACCATCAGCGGCCGTGAGGAACGCACGTTGATGAAGCTCCTGGTGCGGCGCGCCGATGACGTCGTAGTCGGTCTGCACATGGCCGGGCCTGACGCCGGGGAGATCGTGCAGGGCATGGCGGTAGCGATGAAAGCCGGTGCTACCAAGGCGCACTTCGATGCCACCGTGGGCATCCACCCCACCGCGGCGGAGGAGTTCGTCACCATGCGGGAGTCGGTGCGATGAGAACGTTAGCCTGTGTGTTTCTGCTGCTGCTGACGCCGGTGCTCAGCCATGCCAAGAAAAACATGGATGATGCTCGAGGGGTGGTGCTGTTCCTGGGCGACGGCATGGGCATCAGCACGGTCACCGCGGCGCGCATCCTCGCAGGCCAGATCGCCGGCGGTTCGGGCGAGGAGCACGCGCTGTCGTTTGAAAGCTTCGACAATGTGGCGCTGATCAAGACATACAATCTGGACCGGCAGGTGGCCGATTCCGCCGGCACGATGACGGCGATCGTCACCGGCCATAAGGCCAACTTCGGCGCCATCAGCGTCGCTCCGAGCGCGCCGCGCGGCAGCTGTAAGGCGGCGCTCGCAGCGCCACTGACCTCCCTGCTGGAGCGTGCTGAGTCGGCAGGTTACAGCACCGGCATCGTCAGCACGGCGCGCATCACCCATGCCACGCCGGCGGCTACCTATGCCCACGTGACGGAGCGCGACTGGGAGAACGACGGCATGCTGTCTCAGGCGGCGACGGCGGAAGGCTGCCGCGATATCGCCCGGCAGCTTGCAGAGTTCGACATTGGCGATGGCCCGGAAGTCATTCTGGGCGGCGGCCGCGCCAACTTCCTGCCGCGAGAGATGGCGGATCCGGAGTATCCGCAACGCACGGGCGCACGCAAGGACGGCGCGGACCTCACGGCGGTGTGGTCCGCACGGGGTGATGGGCGCCGGTACATCTGGAACAGCGCGCAACTCGCCGCTTTGACACCAGGCGAAGGCCAGGTGATGGGTCTGTTCGAACCTTCGCACATGCAATACGAAGCGGATCGCGCGCAGGATGCCGGGGGTGAACCATCCATTGCCGACATGACCCGCTTCGCCATCGCCAGCCTGCAGGCGCGGGGCAAGCCGTTCTTTCTCATGGTGGAGGCGGGGCGCATCGACCACGGCCACCATGCCGGTAACGCCTACCGTGCGCTGCACGACACGCTGGCACTTGATGCCGCGGTGCAGGTGGCGGTAGATATGCTCGATCCGCAACGTTCGCTGGTGCTGGTCACCGCCGATCACAGCCATACCTTCACCATCAGCGGCTACCCGCGCCGCGGTAATCCCATACTCGGAAAAGCCGAAGCGGTGCCCGGTATGAACCTCACCGACGCCAACGGCCGTCCGTATCCCATCCTCGGCTACGCTAACGGACCAGGCTTTCGTGAGGACCTTCCGGATCTGTCTGAAGTGGATACCGAAAGTGCCGACTTCCGCCAGCTCGCGACCGTGCCCATGCCCGCGGAAACCCACGCAGGTGAAGATGTGGCGGCCTATGCGCGAGGCGTAGGCGCACACCTGGTGCGTGGTGTCATGGAGCAGAACCGGTTGTATGAGGCCCTGTACATGGGGCTGTTCGGCAAGGCTGGCCGATGAGTTATCTCGAAGCGTTCTTAAACCTGCTCGACGGCTGGCTCGGCAGCGCTGCTTACTTTCCGTTGCTGCTGCTCGGCGTGGGCGCCTTTCTCACCGTGTATCTGGGCTTCCCGCAGATCCGTTTCTTTGCGCATGCGTGGCGGGTGCTGCGAGGCAAGTACACAGGTAAGGATGAGCCGGGCGATACGACGCACTTCGAGGCGCTGTCCACCGCGCTGTCCGGCACCGTGGGCACGGGCAACATCGGTGGCGTCGCGTTCGCCATCTATCTCGGTGGCCCGGCGGCGCTCTTCTGGATGTGGGCGACGGCATTTCTCGGCATGACCACCAAGTATGCCGAGGTGACCATCTCGCACCGCTATCGCGTAACCGACAGCACGGGCCGCATCGCTGGCGGACCCATGTACTACATGGAGCGCGGGCTCGGTTTGAAGTGGCTGGCGGTGTTCTTCGCCATCGCCACCGTGGTGAGCTCCTTCGGCAGCGGCAACCTGCCGCAGAGTAACAATATGGCTTCGGGCATCGAGGCCTCGCTGGGCATCGCGCCGTGGATATCCGGCGCGGTGCTCGCGGTGTTGCTGGGCTTTGTCATCATCGGCGGTATTCGCCGCATCGCCGTGGTGGCCGCCACCATCGTACCGTTCATGGGTGTGTTATACGCAGCCGGTGCGCTTGCCGTGGCGATGACCAACTACGAACAGATCATTCCATCTTTCGTCAGCATTTTTGCCGACGCGTTCACCGGTTCCGCGGCGAGCGGTGGCTTTCTGGGTGCGACGTTTGCCTATGCGTTCAATCGTGGGGTGAACCGGGGGCTGTTTTCCAACGAGGCGGGGCAGGGCTCAGCGCCTATTGCGCATGCCTCTGCGCGCACCGATGAGCCGGCGTCAGAGGGCATGGTGGCAATCCTCGAACCGTTCATCGACACCTTGATCATCTGTACGCTGACTGGGCTCGTGATTCTCTCTTCCGGCGTCTGGAACGAGAAGTTCGACAACGAGTTTTCAACCTTCGATACGGAAATCGTTGCGGGTGAATATCGCGAAGACAATCCGGCGCACGTACAGCAGTTGTTCGCGCACATGGACCTCGTGCCGCCGGCGGACGATCCGGTGCAGCCGTTTTCAGGGGTTCTATCTGTGCGCGACGGTCGTCTGGAGACGACCCAGGTGACGGTGCTCCATAACCGGTCGATAGCCGAAGAAGTGCGCGTGTACGTGGGCGACGATCCGTACGTTGGCGAGCTCACCGTGCGCGACGGAGAAGTGGAGAATGATGGCGTGCGCTTGTCAGGGCGATCGCTGCTGCATTCGGTGCCGCTCACGGCCGAAGCCTTCAAGCGCAGCTTTCTCGGCGAGTTCGGTCAATACGCCGTCACGCTGGGACTGGTGCTGTTCGCCTTTTCCACGGCGCTTGCGTGGTCCTACTATGGCGATCGGGCGATGACCTATCTGTTCGGCGTTGAATCCGTGATGCCCTACCGGGTGCTGTATGTCATTGGCTTCTTCGTCGCCACCATCGCAGATACTTCGCTGGTGTGGCTGATCTCGGCTGTGACACTCGCGCTGATGACCTTGCCCAACCTGGTGGGGCTCGTGTTCATGAGCCGGGAGATCAAGACCCTCACCACCGACTACTGGCGCAAGGTCACCGAGCAGGATTCGCACAACGCATAGACCCGCTTCGGATCGTCCAACGCCTGCAGCGCCACCTCGGCTTGCTCGAACAGCGCCAGCGCATGGCCCACGGTTCCTGGCGAGGTGCGGCTCTGCAGCATGCCGGATATGAGCTGCGCGGTGGGGTCTTGCGGCGTCTCGAACCGACGGACCTGCCAGTCCTCGAGCCCTACGAGCGCGGCGGCGGCTTCGATGGCCGCTTGAAGATCTCCCAGCTCATCCACCAGGCCAATGCTCTGCGCGGTGGAACCTGCCCACACCCGTCCCTGGGCGATTTCCTGCACCGTTGCCAGCGGCAGGTCACGCCCGCGCGCCACGAGGTGCGTGAAGCGCTCGTAGGTGTGATCCACTGATGCCTGCAGGAGGCTTTTCATCGGGACGCTGAGCCCGCCGGCGAGGCTCAGGCCGCCTGAGATCGGGGTCGTACCCACGCCATCGCGACCTACGCCGATGGACGCCAGCGCATCTTCGAAGGTCGGGATGATGCTGATAACGCCGATGGAGCCGGTGATGGTGCCGGGATGCGCATAGATCCGGTCGGCGGTGGCGGCGATCCAATAGCCACCGGATGCGGCGACGTCACCCATGGATGCGACCACCGGCTTGCCGGCAAGCTGCGCAAGCTCGAGCTCCTGCCGGATGATCTCCGAGGCGAAGGCGCTGCCGCCTGGTGAATCTACCCGGAGCACGATGGCCTGCACATCGTCATCCAGGCGCGCGTCGCGGATGTGCTCACGCAGCGCAACCGCTGAGGCGACGCTGCCTTCATCGCCATCCAGAAAGATCGGGCCGGAGGCAACGATGAGGCCGATGCTCGCGCCGGGTCGAGGCAGCTTCGGGCCGAGATGGGCGAGGTATTCCTCCGCAGTAACCGCACGATAGTTGCCATCTCCATCCTCGCCGACATCGTCGGCGAGTCGAGCGTTGAGCGCATCCAGCGTGAGGAGTTCGTCTACCAGGTGCCCCTCGATGAGGGCGAGCGCCATGTCACCCGCCGCGGCCACCTGCTGCGGCAACGCATCGACGAAAGCCTTGAAGGCATCAGCCGTCATCTGCCGGTTACCCGCGGCCACCTCAGCGTATCGACCCCACAGGGTCGCCAGCAACTCCGTGTCGGCG
>JAUILW010000193.1 GCA_030432795.1 Gammaproteobacteria bacterium | reverse complement strand
GCGATATCGGCGGACGCGGAACCGATCCACGGCAGCGCGATAACAATAAGTAAAAGAGCCACACGCCGGTGCACCCGTTTGGATAGAGAGCGCCGAGAAGTGAATTCCATCAATCGTGTCGTGGTTCGCGCGGAGAACGTGTCCAAGGTCGTGCCTACTGCGGAAGGCGAGCTGACCATCTTGGCCGGGGTGAACCTGGAAATCAACGCAGGTGAGAGCCTGGCGATCGTCGGTGCATCCGGCTCCGGCAAGACGACCCTGCTCGGCATTCTCGCCGGGTTGGACGCGCCGTCCAGCGGCTCCGTGGCGCTGGAGGACTCGGTGATCACCGATATGGACGAAGAGCAGCGGGCGCGGGTGCGTGGCCGTTGCGTGGGCTTCGTGTTCCAGTCGTTTCAGTTGCTGGGCAGCCTGACGGCCCTGGAGAACGTCATGCTGCCGGTGGAGCTCAGGGGCGAGCGCACCGCCGAAGACGATGCCCGGGCGCTGCTGGCCAAGGTGGGTCTCGGCGAACGCACCAGCCACTATCCACGGCAGCTGTCCGGCGGTGAGCAGCAGCGCGTCGCCATCGCCCGTGCTTTTGCCTCGAAGCCGACGGTGCTATTTGCCGATGAACCGACGGGCAACCTCGACACCGCCACCGGCGAACGGGTGATTGACCTGCTGTTCGAGCTCAATCGTGAGTTCGGCACGACGCTGGTCCTGGTCACTCACGACGCGCGTCTGGCCGAACGTTGCGATCGCAGCGTCGAGATCATCGCAGGGCGTCTGCTGTGAACCTGCGCATGGCAGCACGGCTGGCTTGGCGTGACTGGCGGTCCGGCGAGTTGGTGCTGTTGAGCGCTGCGCTCATCATCGCCGTCGGCACGGTCACCGCCATCAGCCTCTTCGTCGACCGCCTGCACCAGGCGCTGTTGCTGGAGTCGGCCAACCTGCTCGCTGCAGACCGCTACATCTCGAGCAGTGCCGAGATTCCCCAGGCGTTCCGCGACGCAGCCGCCGCCCAGGGGCTCGATATGGCGGATGTGATGGTGTTTCCGTCGATGATCTTCGCAGGAGAGGACAAGAACCAGCTGGTGAGCGTCAAGGCCGCCGGCGAAGGGTATCCGCTGCGTGGCAAGCTGATCGTCGCTGAAGCGCCGTTCGCCCGCGGTACGCCGACCACGGACCTGCCAGCGCGGGGGGAGGTGTGGCTGGATTCCCGGCTGTTCCCGGCGCTCGGCGTCGCGCTCGGCGATCAGGTGGAGGTGGGCATGCACACGCTCACCGTCACCCAGGTGCTGGTGAACGAGCCGGATCGCGGCGGCAGCTTCTTCGACATGGGGCCGCGGTTGCTCATGCATCTCGACGATGTGCCTGCGACGGAGGTGGTGCAGCCCGGTAGCCGCCTCAGCTATAGATTGTTGCTGCGCGGCGACAGCGACGTGCTCGATGGATTGAAGGAGAGCCTGCCGCTGGAACCCAACTTCCGCTGGGTGGGTATTCAGGATGCAAGCCCGCGCATCGGCAACGCGCTGGACCGTGGGGAGAGTTTCCTGCTGCTCGGCGGCCTGCTTGGCGTGCTGCTTGCCGGGGTCGCGGTAGCGCTGTCTGCGCATCGTTATGCGCAACGCCACTACGATCACGTGGGGGTACTGAAGACACTGGGTGCAACACCAGGTGATGTGCTGTGGGGGTTTCTCGCGTTGCTCCTCATCGTCGGTGTGATAAGCGTGCTCGTCGGCCTCGCCGCCGGAGCGCTCATGCATCTGGCGATCGTCGAGGCGCTCTCGGCGATGATTCCGGTGCAGCTGCCTTTGCCGAGCATGCGGCCGTTCCTGGTGGGCAGCGCTACCGGGCTGATCTGCGCGCTGGCCTTTGCCATGCCGCCGCTGGTGCATCTGCGCCACGTTTCGCCCATGCGGGTCATCCGTCGTGACCTCGGCCCCACGGAGGTGTCGCAGTTCGTTACCTACGGGGCGGCAGCAGCCGGCAGCCTGGCGCTACTCATCTGGTACAGCGAAAGCCTGGTGCTGACCCTCTGGACGCTGCTCGGCACGCTGGGCGTGCTGCTGGTGTTCGGCGGCCTTGCGATGCTGATGCTACGCACCAGCCGGGTAGTGGGCATGCAGGCGGCCAGCATCTGGCGGCTGGCACTCTCGGCGCTGCAACGTCGGCATCGGGAGAGCACGGCGCAGATCATGATCTTCGGCCTCGCCATGATGCTGCTCAGTGTGCTGTTTCTCCTGCGCACGGCGCTCCTCGACGAGTGGCGCACGCAGATCCCGGAAAACACCCCGAACCATTTCGTGCTCAATATCGCGCCCGACGAGGTAGAAGCGTTCGATGCGCTGGTGGCCACCGCCTCTGATCAGCGGGGCGGCACTTATCCCATCGTTCGCGGCCGCGTGGTGGCGGTGAATGACGTTACCGTGAAGAGCATGCGCGAAGCACAGGAGGCGGCGGGTGACCAGTCCGACGGGCCGCGCCTGGGCGGTGAGCGCAACCTCACCTGGTCTGCCGACGCGCCGGAAGACAACGAGATCGTCGCGGGCGAGTGGTGGTCGCTGGACGATCCGCGGCCGCAGGTGTCGCTCGAAGACGAGTACGCCTTAGAGCGCGGCCTTGCCCTCGGCGACGAGCTGACGGTGGATGTGGCCGGCGTCGAAGTAAAGGCGGTGGTGACTTCTCTGCGCAAACTCGACTGGGAGAGCATGCGCCCCAACTTCTTCATCATCTTCTCACCCAACGTGCTGGATGATTTTCCGGCGACCTACATGACGTCGTTCTATCTGCCGCGCGAGGGCAAACGTTTCCTCAACGAACTGCTCGGGCAGTTTCCAACGGTCACTGTGCTCGAAGTGGATGCCATTATCGAGCAGGTGCAAAGCATCGTCGACCGGGTCACCCAGGCGGTGGAGTTGGTGCTCAGCCTGGTGGTGGTGTCGGGCTGCCTGGTGCTGCTGGCCAGCATACAGGCGAGCAAAGACGCACGTATGCGCGAGCACGCGTTGGTGCGCACGCTTGGTGGTACGCGCCGCCTGATCCGTGGGTCGCTGGCCATCGAGTTTGCAGCACTCGGATTCATGGCCGGGATCGTCGCTGTGGTCGGCGCCGAGGTGACGGTATCCGTTCTGCAGACGCAGGTGTTTGAGCTTGCGAACCGCCTGCACCCGGAGTTGTGGCTCACGGTGCCTGTGCTCGGTGCGCTGCTCATCGCGGCCGTTGGCTTGCTGGGTACCCGGCAGGTGGTTTCGTCACCGCCAATGATGGTCTTACGGGGCCTCTAAGGCCTTTCCGCGACGGTTTTCTGACTCGCGTGATGTAGCGCGCGTTTTCCGCCCTCGCTTTTTGCGTGGTGGCAGGTGCTCAACTAGCTTTTTAGTTGGGCATAAGGAACGCACCACGTGCTGCAGGATACGACCATCACGTTGGCAATCGAGTTGTTGCTGCTCGCGGCGGCAGTGGGCGCTTTCGTGCTGCTGTTCTCCCGCTACCTGCGCCGTGCGGACACGCAGCCGCTGGAACTGCTTGCCGACGATCTGCTCTTTGCCAACGCGCCGTGCGCGGTAGTGCTCAGTGATGCGCATGACAAGATCGTCGACGTCAATCATGCCTATGAGCGTCTCACCGGTCGACAGCGTCAGGATGTCATTGGTATGCCCATCGGCTACAACCACTCCGGCCAGATGGATGAAGAAGCCTACGCCGACATGCGCGAGGCGCTGCGCCGTACAGACCGCTGGGATGGAGAGTTCTGGCTGCGCAATGCCGGTGGCGAGGCGTTCTCCGATAAGGTGTCGCGCATCGCGGTGCGCGACACGGCAGGCGACCTCTGCGGATTCCTGACGATCTCGCTGGACATGCTCGGCAATGAAGACGAGCGGCGACTGATGCTCTGGCAGGCACACCACGACACGTTGACCAAGCTGCCGAATCGAAACCTCTTCTTCGAACGCCTTACCCGTGTCCTGATGAAGGAGCGGCAGGGAGCGGGCGGCGCGCTGATCAGCGTAGACCTCGACAACTTCAAGATCGTCAACGATTCCATTGGTGCCGCGAAAGGCGATCAGCTGCTGACCCAGGCAGCGTTTCGCATCGCCCTGTGCGCGCGCGAGACCGACACGGTGGCGCGCCTGGCAGGTGATCACTTCATGGTGCTCATGGAAGACTGCAGTGACTATGCAGCCCTTGAGCAGGTTGCCCGGGAAATCGTCGATCAGGTGAGCTTGCCATTCGTCGTGGATGACCGGGAGCTGTTCGTCACGGCAAGCGTTGGCATCAGCGTCTACCCCGAGGACGGTAGTGACGGTGGCGAGCTGATGCAGAAGGCAGACGCGGCGCGTCTGCAGGCCAAGCGCAGCGGTGGCAACAACATCGCCTTCTTCGAGTCGGCCATGAATGCCCGTGCCGAACGCCGTCTGGAAATCGAGTCGGAGCTGCGTAAAGCGGTGCACGACGACCAGTTCGAGCTGCACTTTCAGCCGGTGATCGATCTGCGCGATGGCAGCGTATCGGGAGCGGAGGCGCTGGTGCGCTGGCGGCACCCTGAGAAAGGGCTGGTTTCCCCGGGTGAGTTCATCCCGGTGGCTGAGGAGACCGGCATCATCAATGAGCTGGGCGCCTGGGTGGTGCGCGACGCGCGGCGCAAGCTCGTGGAGCATCAAGACATACTCAGAGGCCTGCGCATATCCGTGAACGTCAGTGCCGCGCAGCTCAAGACCGAACAGGCAATCTCGGACCTCATCGCCGTGCTTGCGGAAGAAGGCTGCGATGGCCTGACGGTGGAGCTCACGGAAAGCGCCCTCATCGCCGATCGCGATGGCGTGCAGACGTTCCTCGAGCAGATCCGTCTGCTGGGATGCCGGACTTCTCTGGACGATTTCGGCACGGGCTTTTCGTCGCTGAGCTACCTGCGGGACTTCCGTTTCGATGTGCTCAAGATCGACAAAAGCTTCATCGACCGGCTTGCCAACACCCAGGACTATGGGCTCGTGGCGTCGATCATCTCCATGGGCCGAATACTGGGCATGGATGTGGTGGCGGAAGGGGTGGAGGAAGACACGCAGGTACAGCGCCTGCGCCAGATCGGCTGCGACTACGTGCAGGGCTTCTATTACTCGAAACCGCTGCCCTTTGCTGAATTCATCGCCTTCCTGCGCCAGGAGCGTCTGAAGAGAACCGCCTGAACGCCGAGTTCTTCCCGGCGATGTGGACAATGTGGCTGCGGGTCGGTACAAACGCATCCTCACGAAGCCAGACTCCCATCGTGTCTACCGTTACATCCAGCACCGCACAGATATTCGATCCCTCTATAGAGGGGCGCAAGGAACGCTACGACTTCAACAAGCTGCAGAAAAAGTTGCGGCGCCAGGTAGGCCAGGCGGTGGTGGACTACAACCTCATCGACGATGGCGATCTGGTCATGGTCTGCCTCTCCGGCGGCAAAGACAGCTACACCATGCTCGAGATGCTGCTGTCGCTGCAGCGCAACGCGCCGGTGCGCTTCGAACTTCTCGCCGTCAATCTCGATCAGAAGCAGCCCGGTTTTCCGGAGCATGTGTTGCCAGCATACCTCGCGCAGCTTGGTGTTCGGTTCGACATCCTCGAAGAAGACACCTACAGCGTGGTGCGTGAGAAAACCCCTGAAGGCAAAACCACCTGCCCGATCTGTTCGCGGCTTCGGCGCGGCATTCTCTACTCCCACGCAGTCAAACGCGGAGCCAACAAGATAGCGCTTGGCCACCATCTCGACGATGTGGTTGAAACGCTGTTCCTGAATCTCTTCCACGGCGGCCGGATGAAGGCCATGCCACCCAAGCTGAAAAGCGACGACGGGCGCAACGTGGTAATCCGGCCGCTGTACTATGCACGCGAACGGGACATCGAGCGATTCGCCGACAACCGGGGTTACCCGATCATCCCGTGCAACTTGTGCGGTTCGCAGGAGAACCTGCAGCGGCAGGCTATCAAAGGCATGCTGCGCGGGTGGGACCGGGAGCAGCCGGGGCGCGTCGAGAGTATTGCCCGTGGGCTGCGCAATGTTGCCACCTCGCATCTCGGGGACACGAGCCTGTTCGACTTCGCCTCGTTGCGGGCGGATGAGTTCATCCGCCTCTTGCCGGCGGAAACTGTGTGAGTGACGGTCGGGGCCAGTCCCCATTCACCCCATTTCGTTATCCGGTTTTTCGCGCGCTGTGGATTGCCAACATCGTTTCCAGCTTTGGCTGGCTGGTGCAGGGGGTGGGTGCGGCGTGGCTGATGACCACCCTCACCGATTCGGCGGACGAGGTGGCGCTGGTGCAGACCGCCATCACTCTGCCGGTGATGCTGTTTTCGCTCATGTCGGGCGCGATTGCGGATAACTTCGACCGGCGCTGGGTGATGCTGCTGGCGCAGATCGGCATGCTTGTCGTATCTCTGGCGCTCATGGTGTGTGCCTACCTCGGAGTGATCACGCCGTGGCTGCTGCTGGCCTTTTCCTT
>JAUILW010000980.1 GCA_030432795.1 Gammaproteobacteria bacterium | reverse complement strand
CGCACTGTTCCGTTGGCGACAGCAACGGCGAGGCGGCGCTGCCGAAGTACCCGTCGCTCTGCTCGATGTTGACGGTGACGGTGGTCTGGTAGAGGGCGGCCAGGTAGCACCCGTCCGGCTGGGCATGAGCGCTGGGCACCAGCGATTCGAGCAATGGCGACGACGGCTCGCTGCCCGGATGGTTGTCGCCGAGGTCCTGTATACCTTCCGAAAGCCGTTCCAGGAAGAGCAGTTGCACGAGAAAGTTGCCGCTGCCGGGCATGGGTTCGGCATAGGCCTGGACGTTGCCGGAGCTCGGACCGAGACCGGCGTGGGCGGTGGGCAGCAGGTGGTCGAGCCACTGCTGGCCGCGCTCGCGGTGGGCGAACTGGCCGCCGTGGACGGCGTCGTCCTGGAACAGGATCGTCTGGCTGCCGGAGAGGGGGTTCATGGTGGTCTGCGCATGGGCGGGCAGCACCACCGAGTCGATGGCCGGCTTGCTCCACGTGGTGGGCAGTTGGCTCAAGGTAACGGCGCCACCGCCGAGGGTCAGTGCGCGAAGCAGCTTTCGTCGTGCGTCGGACATGGGGATCTCCGTGTTCCGTGTTCTCGTGCAACCCGGTGGCACCCACAGGTCGATGTTCATCTTGTGCTGTCGACGGGAGCGGTGCAGACGGCGAGAAGATACCCTGTGCCCCGCCCGCGACATGCACGTGCAAGGACCTGACACGTAACGAGAAAATCCCGACCAACCGAACCGTTCCCGGGGTCGGAGAATACCAAAACCGAACAGGTGTCGCCATGTACGGGCAGCGGGTCAGCGCCGCGTTGCCTGGCTGCAGCCAACGTCTCTTCGTGCATTGAACCGTGTTCGTCCTGCTGGTAGAGTTCGCGCCCTTCGCGCGTCGCACGTCCTCCAGGTCGGCGCCGATGTCTCCATGGCGGTGAAGACCGGTCTTCCGGGCGACGGCAAGCTGTGAACCCGGTCAGGTCCGGAAGGAAGCAGCCGCAGCAGCCGCGCCGGGTGCCCGGGTCAGGCCGGTCGGATCCGCCACCAGACATCCCGGCCATCGCGCACCGGGATGACCGCCCGCCGGCCGCCCTGGCAGTGTAGAATCGGATCGGATGCAGATCGCTTTTCCGAACGATGTCTTGCTTCAAGATCATTCCGTAAACCACTGTAAAGGAACGAATATGGCTTCGTTTCGAGGTCAGTTGGCCGGCCCGTCGCA
>JAUILW010000979.1 GCA_030432795.1 Gammaproteobacteria bacterium | reverse complement strand
CCGCGGATCCACCAGGCCTTTGCGCGACAAACCGGCTTTGCCATGACCTACGAGAAGGTGGCGTGCGAAGACGACGCGTTTGAGGAGACGGCACGGCGCTTCTTCGACGCGGGCGGTGCCGGGCTGAATGTCACGCTACCTTTCAAAGTGCGAGCCGCTGCATGGGCGACCGAAACCGTCGACGATGCGGCTGCAGCCGGTGCTGTTAATACCATCGCCCGCGACGGCGAGCGAATGGTGGGCTACAACACCGATGGCGTGGGTCTGGTTGCAGACCTTCAGCGCATCGGCGCCGACCTGCCTCAGGCGCGCATCCTCATGCTGGGTGCCGGTGGTGCGGCGCTGGGTGTCCTGCCGGCACTGCTCCGAGCCGGCATCGCAGGCGTGACGGTCGCCAACCGCACCGCGTCGCGGGCGCAGGACCTGGCCAATCACCTGGGCGAAGCGAGGGTGGTTGGTTGTGGGCTGGCAGAGATCAACGGCCCCTTTGACCTTGTAATCAATGCCACGTCCTCCGGCGTGCAGGGCGAACGAGTGATGCTCGCGGAGCGCGTCGTTCGCGATGCCGTGTGCTACGACATGATGTACGGGCCCGGTGCCTTGTTTCACCGATGGGCGCTGGACCTCGGCTGCGAATCTCACGACGGTCTCGGCATGCTCGTCGGTCAGGCCGCGGCAGCGTTTCATATCTGGTGGGGCGAGCGCCCGGATACGGAGCCCGTGCTGCGCCGGCTCAGGGAGACGCGGTAGTGGTCAGACGATTCATTGCTGGAGCCGTCTGTCCGGGTTGTGGTGCGCAGGATACGACGGCAGTAGAGCTCGTCGATGGCGTGCCGCAGGCACGGTTCTGCGTGCGGTGTGACTTCAACGACGCTGCACCTACCGTGGCGGCGAGCATGCCCCGCGGGCGCCTCGAGAAGCCAAGGCTGACTGATAAAGCCGACGAGACCCCGGTACAGGTGGTACAGATTCGTGACGATCGCTGAACCGTGGGCTCACGTTAGGCGGCTAACGTCCTGAATTGGCCCTCTTTTCGGCCGGATTCTCGTTGGAGATGCCATCTGGCGTTGCTATACTTCTGCGGCTTTTTCGGGAGCAGCATGGGAGCACGTCGGGAAGCTGCGCAAAGGGAAGTTACGTAGAAATACGTAGGGATTCCTTTGGGCGTTTCCGCGTTTCCTATCCGTTCGCGAATAATGTTGTTGCCGCGC
>JAUILW010000978.1 GCA_030432795.1 Gammaproteobacteria bacterium | reverse complement strand
AGCGACAGGCGACGCAGGGGGAGCATCAGCCGTGTTTGCGACCTGCCCCTGCTGCAGCTGGTCCACCACCTGCCTGAGCGCTTGCTGCAACTGGGTCAGGCTGGCAGAGGTGGCAGCACCCAAACCTTGTTCGGCAGTTGGCATCTGTGCGATGGAGGCCGACCATCGGGCGACCTGTTCACCGAGCTCGGCCAGGCGTTGCTGCAGTTCCGGGCTCATCACCGCCTGTTGCAGATCCAACCGCGCAACAGGCTCCTGGAAAGGCAGCCCTTGCTGGACCGGCTCGTCCACTGCCCGCGGCGCAAATTGCTCGCGCAGGGCTTGCAGGTCGAGACCTTCCACCAGGGCTGACAGCTCGCGCAAGTCCGGCAGATCCTGGTCGGCCGGCAGATCCATGCCGGCCGGCAGGTCAATGTCTGCCGCCTGTAATAGGCTGCGCAGTGTCGCAACCACCTGATCATCGTCAACGCGCCCCGGCGACGCCATGGCAACCGGCTCGCGTACATCAATAGAGAATTCAACCGCATCCTGCAGTTCGCCGAGGTTCAATCCCTGGGCTTGCTGCAGAATGTCGGCAAAGCCGCCGTCTTCAGAACCTGGCGGCGTCGAAAAACTGGCGGCTGGCGCCGCCGAAAGGAGATTCAAGAGCTCGAGCTGCAACGTGTCCTCACCTTAAGCGGATACCGGGTCCGCCACCGTCTCGTCTTCGACATTGCCACGGGCCGCTGTGTTGCAGCGTTGTGCCGGAGTGGCGTTTAGGCAGAACTACACGAGCGTGATTCCGCGCGCTGCCTGCAGGGAGATGCAGCAAATTGCGTGCCAGAATTGACAGGCGAGTCTAGAGCCGAAGTGAAAGCGCCTGCTGCACTGCATGAAGCTCGACATCGAGAAACTCGAGGATCGCAGGAATATTCTCGCTGACCCCACTCCTAGCGGCCTGCTCGATGTCATGACAAAGCTCCGCACAGCGCACGGCGCCGACATTCGCACACGAGCCTTTCAGAGCGTGGGCGCGTCGGTGCAGCTGTTCCATGTCTTCAGTCTGCCAACCATCCTGGACCGCCTGGCGCTGTGTCACGGATTCGCTGAGGAACGTTTCGAGAAGCAGGGAGAATTCATCCTCCATGATCTCCGCAAGCTCGGCCAGCAGCGCTTCGTCGAGATGTTCGCTCATTGTTGCACCTCCCACCTGAACACCACTTCAACTTCGTTACCGGG
>JAUILW010000192.1 GCA_030432795.1 Gammaproteobacteria bacterium | reverse complement strand
GATTGAAGATCGGCTCCACCGCCTGTTCGGCGAGCGTGGCGGCACGGCCATCGTGGAAAAAACCACCGCGAAAAGCGCCATCCGGCGCACGGGCGAAGGGCGGCGTGAGGGCTGCATAGGTCAGTGCCGGCGCATTGCGCGTACCGCGCGAACGACCATCGCCACCAATGGAGACCGCGCCGCGGGGGTCGGAAAATGCCCGCGCCGGCTCGTGGCAGGTGGCGCAGGACTGGCTGCGCGCCGCGGAGAGGTTCACATCGAAGAACAGCGCCCGACCGAGGTCTGCGCGGGTTTCGAACGCCGCATGAGACGCAGTCGAAGCGATCAGCAGCAGCCAGGGGAGGAATGTCGCGGGCTTTGGCATACTGACGAGTTCTGGCACAAGACGGGTGAGAAGCGCATGAGTGTACTGTTCGGTCCGGTGGTGCAGCAGGGCTACGTGGTGCCTGACGTGGAAGCCGCCATGCAGCACTGGCTGGCGCGCGGCGTGGGGCCATTCGTGTTTGTGGACATCCGCGATTTTCCCGGGCTCTACGACGGCAAGCCTATCATGGCCGCCATGCAGGCAGGCTTTGCCTATTGCGGCGATCAGCAGATCGAAGTGATCGCCCCTTCACCAGAACACCCGTCCATCTACGCGGACTTTCTTGCGCACACGCCGCAGGGTGGCCTGCAGCATCTCGCTTACTGGACGGATGACATCCAGGCCTCTCTCGCTGCGCTCGACGCCCGCGGCACCGCCTACAAGGTGTGGCAGCGCTACGGCGCGCCGCCGGACTACGCCGCACACGCCTATCTCGACCTCGAGGAGCATCCTGGCGTGATGGTGCAGCTCATGGCGCGCAGCGATTTCTACAACCTGCTGTTCGGGCGTCTGCATGAAGCTGCACAGAGCTGGGACGGCAAAACCGCGCCCATTCGCGTGCTCGATGCCGCCAGTGGCAGTCTCATAGAGCGGACATAGGAGGAGACCCATGAGCGAAACCACCACCACACCGAAGTTGCCAAGCACTACCGGGCTCGAAAACACCGCACCCATTCCGTCCGCCGCAGACGTGCCACTGGCCGACATCCTGCCGTCTAATCCGCGGCTGTTCAGCGAGAACCGCTGGGAGGAGTACTTCGCGCGCCTGCGGGCGGAAGATCCGGTGCATTTCAACGAAACGGAGAGCGCCGGGCGCTTCTGGTCCGTCACCCGCTACGAAGACGTCAAGAAGGTCGATACCGACTGGCAGCGCTTCAGCTCGGCTCAGGGCATTACCCTGGGTTTCCCGGTGGACGGCCCGCGGCCGGAAGGCATGCTCAACCTCAGCACCTTCATCGCCATGGACCCGCCGGTGCACGATGTGCAGCGCAAGACCGTCACCGGCGTGGTCGCGCCCGGCAACCTGGTCAATCTGGAGCCGCTGATCCGCGAGCGTACCTGCCGGGTGCTGGCCAGCCTACCGGACGGCGAGACCTTCGACTGGGTAGATACGGTTTCCATCGAGCTGACCACCATGATGCTGGCGACGCTGTTCGACTTCCCCTTCGAGGAGCGGCGCAAGCTCACGCGCTGGTCGGATATCACCTTCGCCATCCCGCAACCGGGCGGCATCATCGAAACCATCGAGCAACGCCGCGAGGAGATGCTCGAGTGCCTGGAATACTTCACCCGCCTGAAAGAAGAGCGCCTCAAGCGCCCCGGCAACGACCTCGTGTCCATGCTCGCCCACGGCGAAGACACGAAGGACATGCCGCCCATGCAGTACCTCGGCAACCTGCTGCTGCTCATCGTTGGCGGCAATGACACCACGCGCAACACCATGTCAGGCAGCATCTACGCACTCAATCGCTTTCCGGACGAGTACGACAAGCTCACAGCCAACCCGGCGCTCATCCCGAAGATGGTCCCGGAAGTCATCCGCTGGCAGACGCCTCTTGCCTACATGCGCCGCACCGCCAACGACGACTGCGAGCTCGGCGGCAAACAGATCAAAAAGCACGACCAGATCCTCATGTGGTACGCCTCGGGCAACCGCGACGAGGCCGTGTTCGACAATGCTGCTGCGCTCGACATCGAGCGGCCCAACAGCCGCGCTCACCTGTCGTTCGGCTTCGGCCTGCATCGCTGCATGGGTAACCGCCTGGCGGAGCTGCAGCTGCGGGTACTGTGGGAGGAGATCCTCACGCGGTTCGAGCGCATCGAGGTGCAGGCGGAACCGGAGCGCACGCTGTCGTCGTTCGTGAAGGGCTACACCTACCTGCCGGTAAAAGTCACGCGCCGGTAAAGGCCACGCGAAAGTAGCGTTTTGCTATATTGGCGGGCTGAATGATGAGGATAAGTACATGACCCAGCCCTTGCCCGCCGCGCGCCGCTTCACCCGCCCGCAGCCCAACGATGACTGGGCGAGCATCGCCGCGCGGGAGCTGCCCGACGTACCCGTTGAAGACGCCGTCGGCATGCTGCAGAGCTGGAATTTTCACGTCTTCATGCGGCCCGCATCGGCCTCGGGAAACACCATACTTCCGAGCGACATCATTTTTCTCGAAGCGCCGGCTGCCGAGGTCTGATGGCAGCGCGTATCCATTCGGCCCGCGTCATCGCCGCCCACGACGGTGTGGCGGAGCTGGCGGTGACCGTGGAGTACGACAATGGCGGCCGTACCGAGGTAACCCTCGATGCGGTAGCAAGCGAAGCACTCATGCAAAGCTGCAGCGCCGACGATCTGCACGGCCTAGAAGGCCACGGCTGGGAGAAAGTGCGCGACGCGCTGACCCTCAGCTACAACCGGTTTCAGTCACAGGAGACAAGCACATGCTAGACATCGCCATCAGAAACGGACGCATCGTCGACGGCAGCGGCCTGCCCGCCTTCATCGGCGATGTGGGTATCAAGGACGGTCGTATCGTGCGCGTGGGCCGCGTCACGGAAGCGGCTGCGCACACCATCGACGCCGCCGGCAAGGTGGTAGCCCCGGGCTTCATCGACCCGCACACCCACTTCGATGCGCAGCTGTTGTGGGACGGCGCAGCGAAACCCGCCATCGAGCACGGCGTGACCACCATCGTGCCCGGCAACTGCTCCCTGTCGCTGGCGCCGCTGAAAGCCGAGCACCGCATGAAACTGGTGGGCATGTTCAACCAGATCGAGGAGATGCCGCTCAAGGCGTTCAAAGAAGGGGTTGAATGGAACTGGGAGACGTTCGATGAGTTCGTCACACGCATCAGGAAGGATCTCAGCGTCAACGTCGCGCCTCTCGTAGGCCACAGCGTGCTGCGTTTGTGGGTGATGGGTGAGGAGTCCATGAAGCGCTGCGCTACGGCGGACGAAGTGCAGGCCATGCAGCAGCTCCTGGCGGAGTGCATCGAGGCCGGTGCGGTGGGGCTGTCCACCAGCTACGTGGACATGGACGAGACGCTGCAGCCGGTGCCCAGCCGGTACGCGGACGAGAGCGAGCTGGATGCTCTGTGCGAGGTGCTCAGCGCCCATGACCGGGTATTGCAGATCGTGCACGAATTCTACGACGCCGACCTCACGGTAGCGCGTATCGATCAGCTGGCCGCCCTGTCCCTGAAGCACGGCATCACCACTACCCTGTCACCACTGTTCGTCAATGCCGAAGACAACGGCGCCGTGGACAAGGTGATGAAGCGCGTGAAGGAACAGATGGCTGCCGGTGCCCGCGTGTGGCCACAGGTGCAGACGCGCCCCATCGACATCAGCTTCTGCTTCGAAGTGCCGAGCCTGCTGTTCATCCGGCTGCCGAGCTGGTACGCCATCATGCGTTTCGGCAGCCGCGAGGACATCATCGCCGCCTTCAGCGACCCGGAGCGGCGCCCGGCGCTCATTGCCGAAGCGGAAACCACGCAGATGATGCCGCTGTGGTCGCGCCTCGTGCTGCGCCAGGTGCAGACCGATGCCAACCAGCCCCTCGTCGGCAAGTCGTTGGCCGAGATCGCCGAGGCGCGCGGCAAGGGCCTGGTGGAGACGATGATCGACCTGTCGCTGGAAGAAGACCTGCAGGCGCACTTTCTCTCCGCCGACATGGGCCACAACGACAACGCCAAGGTCGGCGCGCTGCTGCGCGACCCCAACGTGCACATCGGCGCCAGCGATGGCGGCGCGCACATTCTGTCGTTCTCCACGTACGGCGACACCGGTTACCTGTTCAGCAAGTTTGTGCGCGAGGAGCAGGCGCTGGGGCTTGAGGCCGCTGTGAAGAAGATCACCAGCGACACCGCCGCCATCTGGGGCCTGCACGACCGCGGCCTGCTGCGCGCCGGATTCGCGGCGGACGTGACGGTGTTCGACGCCGACACCATCGGCCGCGGGCCGGAGTACTACGTGCAGGACGTGCCCGGCGACGGCAGCCGTTACGTGCGCGACGCTACGGGGGTAGATACCGTCATCATCGGCGGTGCCGTGGCCTGGAGCGAGGCAGCCGGCTACACCGATGCACGGCGCGGGCAGATTCTTCCGACATGATCCGGAAAGCATAACGAGGAGACAGGTCATGGCTGAACCGCAGGCATACGTTCCACCGCTCGAACGCACCGAAGGTCAGCCGCCGCCTATGGCAGCCAACGGCGGCCTGTCGTACATGAGCCGCGCACGCGACGGCGACGCCGGCACCCGCGCCGCCGTTGACGATGCGCTGGCGCAGATTGCCAGCGGCAAAGGCCAGGCGTTGACCGACATGTTGGAAAACGCGCCACCCGGCCCCATCGACACGCCCTGGGGTTTGGGGTTTCGCCGCTTTGCCGAGTGCATGGACTATATCCGCGAGAAAGGCATCGAGGCCCCGGAAGGCGGGCTCGCCATTCCGCTGCGTTACACCGTGGACGAACAGCCCTCCTACTCCGTGGTTCCCTCCAACGCCCTGTGGCACGACCCGACCAGAGCGCAAGATGCCCAAGCACTGAAACGCGACGAGCGGGACAGCGTGCGCCGTTGCCTGTACTTTCCGCAGGTGTTGCGCGACGCACGCCGAATCGGCACCTACTATCCGGGCCTGTCGCCCACATCGCCCGAGTGTATGGACAAGCTCGGCGTGGCGCTCGGCCACTGCGAATCTGCCTGCAGCAACTTTTACGACGCGCACGAGGTGGAGCGGGTGTTCTACCCGGAGATGGAGCAGTTGCTGCTCGACTTCTACCCCGACGCCACCGATGCGCTGGTGTACAACCACGACGTGTTCGACAAGCACTACACGGGCGACCGCACGGAGAACCAGGCGGATAAAAACCCCGGCGTGAACGCAGCGTATGCGAACCTCGTGCACAACGACCTCAACGACAACAGCGGCCGACTGCGCTGCTGGGAGCTGCTCACGCAGAACCTGCGCAACTTCGGCCGCGAGCAGCGCTACACGCCGGAGCAGGCGCGCGAGAAAATGTCGCGGCGGTTTCTGTCGATCAACCTCGCAAAACCCATGCAAACCGTGCAGCAGAACCCGTTCGTACTCTGCGCCTGGCCATCGTTTGCCGACCAGCCCTACATCAACAACTACCGGGTGTACGACGATCGGGTGGGGGAAACCACCCGCTTCACCTACCGTGGCGAGCACGAGTGGTACTGGTTTCCGCAGCAGCAGCCCAACGAGGTGTCGATGCTGAAGTGCTACGACTCGATCACCGACGGCAGCGTGTCGCGCTGGTCGTTCCACACCGCCTGCATTGACCCGAACGCACCAGCGGACGCACCCTGCCGCAAGAACGTCGTGGTGCGCGCCTTCGTATTCTTCTGACACACCACACCACGATGAGGCTCACATGACCGCACCGCGTATCGCCATCAACGGATTCGGCCGCATCGGACGCACGGTGCTGCGCATCGCCAAGCTGCGCGGCCATTACAACGTGATCGCCGTAAACGATCTCGTCGCTCCGGAGGACCTGGCCTACGCCTTCAAGTACGACAGCATCCACGGTACCTGGCCCGGCGAGGTCAGCGTCAATGGCAATACCATGACGGTGGACGGCGACGCCTTCGAGGTGCTCAATGAGGCAGACCCAGCGAAGCTGCCCTGGAAAGACATGGGCGTGGACTACGTGGTGGAGAGCACCGGGCGCTTCCGCAAAGTGGCGGAGCTGGAGCAGCACCTCACCGCGGGTGCCGGGCGCGTGCTGGTCACCGTGCCTACCAAAGATCCGCTGGAAGCCACGGTCGTACTCGGCGTAAACGACCACGTGCTCACCGCTGATGCCCGCATCATCTCCAACGCCAGCTGCACCACCAACTGTGCTGCACCCATTGCCAAAATTCTGCACGAGGCCTTTGGCATCCGCCGCGGACTGCTCACCACCGTGCATGCCTACACGTCAGACCAGCGCCTGATCGATGCACCGCACAAGGATCCGCGCCGCTCGCGCAACGCCGCCACCAACATCGTGCCCACCTCCACCGGTGCGGCGCGGGCCATCGGCAAGGTCATGCCGGAGCTGGCGGGGCGCCTGGACGGCATGGCCATGCGCGTGCCGGTGCCCGACGGCAGCCTGGTGGACCTGACGGTGGAGCTCAACTCCGATGCCGA
>JAUILW010000977.1 GCA_030432795.1 Gammaproteobacteria bacterium | reverse complement strand
CGATGGAGCAGCATCGCCTTGCAGGCGCGCTGCCTAGCCGCGCAGGTGAATGGCTTCGGGCGCTTTGGCCGTGTACGAGCCGCGAGCCGCTCGCGTTTTGCCCGCGCCATAGCGGAGATCGAGCGCGGCTGATCTGTCGCTGAGTCATCACGGCTTCACGGTGGTTTGATCGGGCCGATTATCTGACGCAGACTGCGCGCCGTGCTGATCCAGACCTTTTTCAGGCAGCGCTCGCTGACCCTTTTTGCTCTGTACTTTGCCGCCAGCGGTTGCATCGCCGCCTGCGTTGCCTACCCGTTGTGGCACCTCATGCCGGGCTTTGAGTTCGACAAGGTGCTCAGCAGGGCTGCCATTCTGGCGGCGGCGGTTCTGCTTCTCCCGCTCGGCCGCTGGCTGGCCCTCAGCCGCGCGGAGATTGGTCTCAAAGACTTTGATGGGCGGCAGTTTGCGGGCTACTGGCTGCTTGGCTATCTGCTCATCCTGCCGCCGTCGGTGGCTTTCGTACTCATCGACTTCCGGGTGTTCGATGTGCGGGTGCTCGACGACATCGGCGAGGCGTCGCGGGTAGCGCTGATGGCGGTGGTAAGCGGCTTGCTGGTGGGCCTGTTCGAAGAAGTGCTGTTTCGGGGTGTTCTGCTGTCCCTGTGGCGACGAACCTCAGCGCGATGGGCTGTGGTGGGTTCCAGCACCGTCTACGCGCTGGTGCATTTTGTGGAGTCTGCCGAGCCGGTGTCTGAGCCCGGCTGGCTCAGCGGTTTCGCACAACTGTCGGGCGCGTTTGCACCGCTATTGGAGCCGCGAGCCTACTGGGATTCCTTTCTCGGTCTGTTCCTTTTAGGCGTCGGCTTGTGCTGGGTGCGCATGCGCACCGGTAGCCTCTGGCCGTGTATCGCGCTGCACGGCGCCTTCGTCATGTTTCTGAAGATCTACAAGGATGTGACCATTCGCGACATCGATGTGCCGCTGGCCTGGGTGGTGGGCAGCTACGACAACTTCGTGGGGCTGCTCACCAGTCTTTGGCTTGTCCTGGTGCTCGCCGGAATGTGGTACTACCGACGCCGCTAACGCACCTCGCGCCGCATCCTGTCGCGTGGGTGTTCCCGCTGGTTGGCGCCGCGCTCCACCCGGGCGGGTGGCGCGACACGCACGGGGCGCTGCTCTCGGGGGCGTTCCACGCGCGGCGGTGGTGTGGCGCGCACCGTCGGTGCGGGTTGCACAC
>JAUILW010000191.1 GCA_030432795.1 Gammaproteobacteria bacterium | reverse complement strand
TCGGCATGGGCTCGTTCCTGTCCGTGAGCCAGGGCAGCGATACCCCCGGCAAACTGATCATCGTGGAGTATTCCGGCGGCAAACGGGGCGATGCGCCCGTGGTGCTGGTGGGCAAGGGCATCACCTTTGATACCGGCGGCATCAGCCTCAAGCCAGGCCCGCAGATGGATGAGATGAAATTCGACATGTGTGGTGCCGCCACCGTCCTCGGCGCCACCAAGGCAGCCATCGAGGCGAAGCTGCCAATCAACCTGGTGACCCTGGTGGCCGCCGCGGAAAACATGCCGAGCGGCCGTGCTACCCGGCCCGGCGATATCGTCACGAGCCTTTCCGGGCAGACCATCGAGATACTGAATACCGATGCAGAAGGCCGGCTGGTGCTGTGCGACGCGCTCGAGTACGCACGCCGCTACAAGCCGAAGACGGTGATCGACGTGGCCACCCTCACCGGCGCCTGCATTATTGCGCTGGGTTCCCATGCAAGCGCTCTGTACGCCAACGATGACGAGTTGGCGGACGCAATCCTCGATGCCGGCACATGGAGCGGTGACCGTTCCTGGCGCATGCCGTTGTGGGACGACTACCAGTCGCAGCTGAAGAGCAACTTCGCCGACATGCAGAACATCGGCGGCCGGGAAGCCGGCAGCATCACCGCAGCCTGCTTTCTCGCGCGCTTCACCAAAGGCATGAAGTGGGCACATATGGACGTGGCAGGATCCGCTTTTCACGGCGGCGCCCGCAAAGGTGCCAGCGGCCGGCCGGTGCCATCGCTGTTCCGCTACCTGGTTAACCAGTGCTGAAGTGACCCGCATCGACTTCTATCTGCTGCAGGACGTGGCCCTGCCCGCTATGCACCGTTTCGCCTGCGCGCTCGCCGCCAAAGCGATGTCGACAGGCACGCAGGTGTACGTGCGCGCGCCCGACCCGGCGGTCGCCCGTGAGATCGACGCGCTCATGTGGGCCTACCCACCGGAGCGCTTCATCCCCCATGCCACCGATCCGGCTGAGGCCCATCAGGTGCCGGTGGTGATTCATGCGGAGCCACCGCGCCAGGCGACCGGCCTGATGATCAACCTCGGGGACGATGTCGCTCCCTTCTTCGGCCGATTCGACCGCGTTGCAGAGATCGTCGTCGGCGAACGCAAAGCCGAGGGCCGGGCCCGCTACAAACACTACCGCGATCGGGGTTGCCCCCTGTATCACCACGAACTCGACGACTGGGAAGCACGACCGGCATGACCCTTGAAGGCAGTTTCAACCCGAAAGACATCGAGCAGAACCTCTACGCCGAGTGGGAAGGTGCAGACTACTTCGCGCCCAGCGGCAACGGCCCAAGCTACTGCATCATGATTCCGCCGCCGAATATCACCGGCAGCCTGCACATGGGCCACGCGTTCAACCAAACGCTGATGGACACGCTCATCCGCTATAAGCGCATGGCCGGCCACCGCACCCTGTGGCAGATGGGCACAGATCATGCCGGCATAGCCACGCAGATGCTCGTGGAGCGGCAACTCATGGCGCAAGGCGTTAGTCGCCACGACATCGGCCGTGAGGCGTTCATCGACAAGGTGTGGGAGTGGCGGGAGCAGTCCGGCGGCACCATCTCCCAGCAGATCCGCCGCATGGGTTCATCGCTCGACTGGTCGCGGGACCGGTTCACCATGGACGACGGTTTTTCCCGCGCGGTAATCGAAGTGTTCGTACGCCTGCACGAAGAAGGCCTGATCTACCGCGGCCAGCGGCTGGTGAACTGGGACCCGCAACTTCGTTCCGCCATCTCCGATCTCGAAGTAGAAAACCACGATGAGAGCGGCAACCTGTGGCACTTTCGCTATCCGCTCAAGGATGCCACCACCCGCGACGGCAAGGACTATCTCGTCGTCGCCACTACCCGCCCGGAAACCATGCTCGGCGACACCGCAGTGGCCGTGCATCCGGAGGATGAACGCTACAAGGACCTCATCGGCGCGACGGTGGTTCTGCCGTTGGTAGGCCGCGAGATTCCGGTAATCGCCGACGACTTCGTGGACCCGGAGTTCGGCAGCGGCTGCGTGAAGATCACCCCTGCCCACGACTTCAACGACTACGAGATGGGCAAGCGTCACGACCTGCCCATGATCAACGTGCTGCAAGCCGACGCCACCCTAAACGACGACGTGCCGGAGGCCTTCCGCGGACTCGATCGCTACGATGGCCGCAAGGCGGTGGTGGCGGCGCTGGAAGCCCAGGGGCTTGTGGAACGCATCGAGCCGCACCAGCTCAAGGTGCCGCGCGGCGACCGCTCCGGCGCGGTGATCGAGCCCTATCTGACAGACCAGTGGTTCGTGAAGATGCAGCCGCTGGCAGAGCCGGCCATTGAGGCCGTCGAGAACGGCAGCATCGAGTTCATCCCGAAACAGTTCGAGAACACCTACTTCGCCTGGATGCGCAACATCCAGGACTGGTGCATCTCCCGTCAGCAGTGGTGGGGGCATCGCATTCCCGCCTGGTACGACGCCGACGGCGGTGTCTATGTGGGGCGAGATGAGGCCGAGGTGCGCGGCAAGTACAAACTCGGAAACGATGTGACGCTGACTGCCGACGAAGACGTGCTGGAAACCTGGTTTTCTTCTGCGCTGTGGACTTTCGGCACCCTCGGCTGGCCGGAAGAAACCGAAGAGCTCAGCCAGTTCCACCCCACCGACGTGCTCATCACCGGCCACGACATCATCTTCTTCTGGGTGGCGCGCATGATCATGATGACACTGCACTTCACCGGCGACATCCCGTTCAAGAAGGTGTACATCCACGGCCTGGTGCGCGATGCGCTCGGCAACAAGATGTCGAAAACCAAGGGAAACGGCCTGGATCCGCTCGACTTCATCGACGGCATCGATCTGGAAACCCTGGTGGGCAAGCGCACCACCAACCTCACACAACCGCAGATGGCACCCGCCATCGAGAAAGGCACGCGCAAGGACTTTCCCGAGGGCATCGACGCCTACGGCACCGACGCACTGCGCTTTACCTTCTGCGCCATGGCCACCCTCGGACGCGACGTGCGCTTTGACGTGAAACGCATCGAGGGCTACCGCAACTTCTGCAACAAGCTGTGGAACGCCACCCGCTTCGTGCTGCAGAACACCGAGGGGCAGGATCTCACCGGCCCCGCGCAAAAGAGCCTGGCAGACCGGTGGATTCTGAGCCGGTTACGGGCAACGCTGTCCGCCTGCCAGCTCGCCGTGGATACCTACCGCTTCGACCTGCTGGCGAGTGCACTGTACGAATTCGCCTGGCACGAGTACTGCGACTGGTACGTAGAGATCACCAAACCGCTCCTGTGGAGCGACGACGTCAGCGCCGAGGAACTGACCGGTACACGGAGAACACTGCTCGAAGCGCTGGAGATCCTGCTGCGCGCCGCACATCCGGTGATGCCCTTCATCACCGAAATCCTGTGGCGGGAAGTGGCACCGCAGCTCGGCAAGCATACTGCCAGCCTGATGATCGAAAGTTATCCCACCACCAATGATCTAGAGCAGGACACCGAAGCAGAAGCCGCTGTGGAGTGGTTGAAGGGCGTGGTCGTGGGCGTGCGCAACATCCGCGGCGAAGCGAACATCAAGCCGAGCCAGGCCGTACCACTCCTGCTTCAGGGCGGCGGCGACACCGACCGAACGCTTGCCGCCACAACCGACGCGCTGCTGCGTCGCCTGGCAAAGCTCGACGATATCCAGTGGCTGGACGACGACGCAGAACCGCCGGCCAACGCACTGGCGCTGGTTGGCGAGCTCAGGGTGATGATCCCGCTGGCCGGCCTCATCGACGTGGCAGCCGAGAAGGAACGGCTCAGCAAGGAGCTCGACAAGCTGGCCGGCGAGATCCGCCGGTTGGACGGCAAGCTCGGCAACGACAAATTCGTCGCCAACGCGCCAGCAGAAGTGGTGCAGAAGGAACGCGACAAGCTCGCGGACGCGGTGGCGAGGCGCGACACTATGGCCGCGCAGCTGGAAGCGCTATAGCCTGGCGTCCAGGCGCTCCACCGGACCGCGCCATGCGAGTAGGCGCTGGTCTGCGGTGAGGAGCGTCGCTCCGCGAGCTTCGGCAGACGCCAGAATAAAGCGATCTGCTGGGTCACCGTGCAACTCGGCATAGAGCGCAGCACGAACCGAGACCTCACCATCAAGCGGCCACTCCTCCACGCCCGCTTGCAGTAGCGACGCCCGCCAACCGAGCACGCTGCGGCGCATGCGGATGCGGCTGCGCTCTACAAGCATTGCCACCTCCCAGAACGAGATGGCGCTCACCGCCACACCACTTGACCGCCAGGCATCCTCGATGGCCACGCGCGACCGCTCGCCGAGCGCTGCGTCACCCTGGTCCAACCACAGCAACACATGGGTGTCGAGCAGGATCAGCGTGCCGACTCCCAAGGCGCGTCAATCGGGCTCACCACGTCTCCCGACAACTCGATGTCGCCTCGATGCAGCCCGAACAGCGTTTCCGGACGCTGCTCCAGCGGAGCGAGTTGCGCCACCGGCACGCCATTCTTGGTGATGACGATGGGCACCCCCGTAGCAGCCACTTCATCCATGAGCTGCAGACAACGAGCTTTGAATTCAGATGCCTTCACGTGGCCGCACCTTACTCCAAATTGACTATGGTCATGATCATAGTCACGCTGGGGAAGGTAAGCAATCCCTGGCTCTGGGAACAACCCTGGGGTGACACGCTCCTGCGCGCGGTCACCGCTGCCGGGCCATTGCCCAGGCATCCACATACTCACCGTCACGAAAAGCATACCCCGCAAGCCGGCCTTCCTTCAGGAAGCCTACGGACTCATAGAGAGCTATTGCATGAGCATTGTCGGCAAACACTGTGAGCTCCACCCGCCTCAGCTGCAGCCAGTTGTCCGCCACATCCAGTAACGCGCACATCAGCGCCCGACCAACACCCTGGCCCTGCCAGCCATCGTGTACCGCCATGCCGATGCTCGCCGCGTGCCGCTTTCTCGGTCGCTGCTCCGGATGCAGGCCGGCACAGCCGACAACCTCACCGTCCACTACGGCAACAAGCTGATAGTGATCATCACTGGCACCGGACTGCAGCCGTTGGCGCCACATGTCCTCGGACGGGTACGGCATCTGCAACGTGCCGTGGATCACACGCGGCTGCTGGAACAGTCGGCAAAAGGATGGGTAGTCTTCCGGCTCCCGGCGCCGGATGGTGATGGCATCTGACATAAAAAACCCTCGGTTGGCAGCGCCTTGCGAGGGTTTACCTGTCGTGGCGCCGCGGTTTCGGCTGCCACGTTTGTCTCAATCGAACAGAACGCTACACAGCCCACCTTTGGTGGTGGACACACATCTGCTGCACTTGTGCGTTGTTTGAGGCGTTCATGCGCGCACTATAGCAGATCGCTTCCGGGACATTGTTCCGGGAACTGTCAGGCCTGCTTCGTATACTGTCGGGCATCTTTCGAGCATTCCAGCCATGAACGGATTCAGCACCCGCGTTCTTAAGACGTGGGAGGAAGTAGAAGGCATCTATGCCGACTGGTCGACGCTTCTCGCATCGTCGCGGGCCAACGCCATCTTTCTGACACCTGAATGGGTCGCCGCCTGGCGCGGCGCCATGCATGGTATCGACATCACGCCCCGCGTCATCGTCGTGGAGCACCCACAGGACGGTATCGTCGGTATTGCACCGTTCTACCTTGGCCGCCAGGACCTCCTGGGCCGCATCCCCTATCGCATCCTGCGTGTCATGGGCGACTACGCCACCGGCAGCGTGTACAGCGACATCATCGCCACCCCCTCGCACCAGCAGGCAGTGGACAAGCAAGTGTTCGATGCCGTGCAGAATCTTGCCTGCGACGGCGTGTGGCTGCCGCACGTTCGACCCTGGACCGGCGCCGCACAGGCGTTGCGAGATGCCGCCGAAGCGGCGGGCATGCACGTGGAGGAGCGCCCGACGGAATTTTACGTGTTCGACCTGCCCGACACGCTCGAGGCATACGAGGGACGCCTATCAAAATCCACGCGCAAGGACTTTCGCCGCGCCCGCCGAAAGCTGATCGACGATGGCGGTGCCCAGTTGCGGAGCTGTGAACGAGCCGAGGATGTGGAGTGCATGCTGGGCGCGCTGTTTCACCTGAGCGCTCTGCGCTGGGAAGGGTCCGAAGACGTCGGTGTGTTTCAGCGCAAGCCTCGAGAAGCGGAGTTCTACCGGTTGTTTGCGCCGTGCGCGCAAAAACGAGGTTGGCTGCGGCTGTTGACGCTCAACGTCGACGGTCAGCCGGTGGCTGCTGAATACGGTTACCGGTATGGCGGCAGTTATCTGGCGCTGCAGGCTGGCTACGACGTGAGCGGCCCGCCAGGTAGCGGCAAGGTGCTGCTCAACCAGGTGATCGCCCAGGAGATCGACGCCGGCACCGCCGTGTTCGACCTGCTGGTGGGAGACGCCTCGTACAAGAGCAGCTACGGCGCCGAGGAGCGGCATTGCCGGGAGCTGTTCATGCTTAAAAAGAACGTGAAAAC
>JAUILW010000190.1 GCA_030432795.1 Gammaproteobacteria bacterium | reverse complement strand
TCACCCCTTCCTCTTCCAGCCGGCGCACGCGGCGCAGACAGGGGGAGGGCGACAGATTGACGCGCTCGGCCAGCTCCGCGTTGGTCAGGCGAGCGTTGTCCTGGAGATGCCGGAGGATTTCCCGATCTTTATCGTCCATCGGTCTACTTGGCATAAGCTGCTAATTGGTCCCTGGTTTTTGGTGGAATATATCGAGTTTTTGATTCCTATGGGCATGATTGGCAATTCAGCGCAGCTCAATCCGTAAGATAATGCGGCTTTTCCCATAGGCGTAATCATGGATCCGGCTCTGGAAGAAGACGCATTGGAGTGGCGCGAGTCGCTGCTCGATATCCATCGCGAGTTCGGCGCGGAAGGGGTTAAAGACATTCTCGCAGCGCTTGCCGAGCAGGCGCGCCAGCTCGGTGTGGAAGCGCTGCAGGCGCCTCTCAACACATCCTACGTGAACACCATCCGTCCAACGGACCAGCCGCCATATCCGGGTGATCTCGAGCTCGAGAAGCGCATTGAGAACATCAACCGCTGGAACGCGCTCGCCATGGTGCTGCAGGCGGCGGATCGCAACCTCGGCGTTGGAGGCCATATAGCCACTTATGCCTCCTGCGCGACGATGCTGGAGGTAGGCTTCAACCACTTCTTTCGCGGTGCGGCCGACGGTCGCCGCGGCGACCTGGTGTTGCCGCAGCCGCATGCGGCACCCGGTGTGTACGCACGCGCCTTTCTGGAGGGGCGCCTCAGCGAGCAACAGCTCAAAAACTACCGCCAGGAGCTGGGCGAGGGGGGCGGGCTGAGCTCCTACCCGCACCCGCGCTCCATGCCGGACTTCTGGCAGATGCCCAACGCGTCCATGGGTTTGTCAACACCGGCTGCCATCTATCAGGCCAGATTCGCGAAGTATCTGGAGCATCGGGGCCTGGCGCCGAAACGGGAAGGCAAGATCTGGTGTTTCATCGGCGACGGTGAGGCCGACGAGCCGGAAGTGCTCGGCACCATCAACATGGCGAGCCGTGAGCGCCTGGACAATCTGATCCTGGTGGTGAACTGCAACCTGCAGCGCCTGGACGGGCCGGTGCGTGGCAACGGCAAGATTATTCAGGAGCTGGAGCGCTCGTTCCGCGGTGCCGACTGGGAAGTGATCAAAGTGATCTGGGGCAGCGGCTGGGATGGCCTGCTGGCGTCAGATCGCAACGGCGTGCTCGAGCGGCGCATGAATGAGTGTCTCGACGGCGACTACCAGCGCTATTCGGTGCTGCCCGGCGACCGCCAGCGCGAGCATTGGGTGGAAGGCAATCCGGAACTCGAGCGCATGATGAACACGCTCACCGATGACGAGGTGCGCAACATCAAACGCGGGGGGCAGGATCCGAAGAAGGTCTACGCCGCCTTCGAGCGCGCTTCGCGCGCGCAGGGTAAGCCCGTTGTCGTGCTGGTGAAAACGGTGAAGGGCGATGGCATGGGTGCGGCGCAGGGGAGCAACACCGCGCACCAGAAGAAGGACTTCTCGCCGGAAGAACGGGTTCGACTGGCTCGGGGATTCGGCATACCGCTGACAGACGAGGAGGCGGCTGCTGCGGCCTTTTACCTGCCGCCGGAAAACAGCGAGGAGCGTCGGTACGTGCAGACGCATCGCGAAGCGCTGCACGGCTACGTGCCTCGACGCGAAGTCGTCTGCCAGGCGCTGCCGGTGCCGGCGCCGGCACCGTTCGAACCGCTGGAGCGACCACGCTCCGGCCGTGCCATGTCCACGACCATGGCCATGGTGCGACTGTTGGCCAACCTGCTGAAGGATCCGGAACACGGCCGATACGTGGTGCCGATCGTGCCGGACGAGGCCCGCACCTTCGGCATGGATGGGCTGTTCAAGGTGGCCGGTATCTACTCGCCGGAGGGTCAGAAGTACACGCCGGTGGATGCCGATACGTTGCTGCCCTATCGGGAAGCCGCCGATGGCCAGATCCTGCAGGAGGGTATCTGCGAGACCGGTGCGATGGCTTCGTTCATGGCGGCCGGCAGCGCGTATGCGGTGCATGGTTTGCCCATGATTCCGTTCTATATCTTCTACTCGATGTTCGGCTTTCAGCGGGTCGGCGACATGATCTGGAGCTGCGCGGATCAGCTTTGCCGTGGCTTTCTGCTTGGCGGCACGGCTGGTCGCACGACGCTCAACGGCGAAGGTATCCAGCATCAGGACGGCCATTCCCTGCTCCTGGCAAGCACGGTGCCGTCCATCGTCTCCTACGACCCGGCCTTTGCTTACGAACTCGCGGTGATCGTGCGGGAGGGGATGCGCCGGATGTACACCGAGCAGGAGGCGGTGATGTTTTACATCACGTTGTACAACCAGACGTACGAGATGCCTGCGCGGCCGGATGGTGTCACGGACGCCGACATTCTTCAGGGGGCGTACTGTTTCCGGCGCACCGCTCTGGCCACTGACAGGATTGTCAACGTGCTGGCCAGCGGCCCGCTCATCAGCGAAGCACTCCTCGCGATGGAGCAGCTCGAACGGGTAGGCATTGGCGTGAACGTGTGGAGCGTCACCAGCTATGTGGAGCTCGAGCGCGAGGCCCTGGCGGTGCGGGCAGGCAACCGCAGCGGTGGTGATGCGCTACCTCTGGTGCAGCGCGTGTTCTCCGGTGAACGAGGCGTGTTTGTTTGCGTGAGCGATTACATGAAGTCCCTGGCGCACGGCATCATCGGGTACTTGCCCGGTCCCGTGGAGATACTCGGCACCGACGGCTTCGGCCTCAGCGAGGACCGCGCCGACCTGCGGGCGCACTTCCAGGTGAGCGCCGCCGACATCGTGCGTGCCGCCACACATGCGTTGGATGCCATGAGCGCGTGATAGCATGCCGGTGACTACTACCAAGAGGAGATCACGAGGATGATCGGCTACGTAACCATCGGCGTGAACGACATGGCACGCGCGGAGGCCTTCTACGGTGCGCTGCTCGCCGAAATCGGCGGCAAGCAGCTCATGGGCATGGACCGCATCAAGTTCTACGGCAACGGCCAGGGGGCAATGCTTGCCATCTGCATTCCCTACGACGAGGGCGCCCAGCACTGCGGTAACGGCAATATGTTCGCCATCGACGCGGGCGATGAGGACACCGTGCAGAAGCTGTACGCCAAAGCCTTGGAGCTCGGCGCGGCAGACGACGGCGCGCCGGGCGAGCGTGTGCCGGGAGCGTTCTACGGCGCCTATGTGCGCGACCTCGACGGCAACAAGCTTTGCTTCTACAAGATGAGCATGGGGTAACGACGACATGAGCGATGCATTTGTCGGACGCTTTCTGACGTCCACCCTCGAAGCAGACGGCACCCTGCGACTGGCCATAGGCGAGCGCGATTTCGGCGTGCCGAAAGACAACGAAGTGATGGTGCGCGTGGAAGCCTCGCCCATCAATCCGTCGGACCTCGGCATGCTGCTGGCGGCGGCGGATATCGGCTCCGCGGAGCGTGACGGCGACACCACGCGGTTGACCGTTTCGCAATCGGTACTGGGCGCCATGCAGGGTCGGGTAGGGCACGCCATGCCCGTCGGCAATGAAGGTGCGGGTACGGTAGTAGCGGCGGGCTCTGACCCGGCCGCCCAGGCATTGCTCGGGCGCACGGTGGCGGGGTTGGGTGGTGCGATGTACGCACAATACCGGCGTCTGCCGGTGCAGCAGGTGCTCGCACTCAATGAAGGCACCAGCGCCGCGGACGGGGCGTCGTGCTTCGTCAATCCGCTCACGGCGCTCGGCATGGTGGATACCATGCGGCTGGAAGGTCACCAGGCGCTGGTGCACACCGCGGCGGCTTCCAACCTCGGGCAGATGCTCGTGAAGATCTGTCTGGCCGACGGCGTGCCGCTGGTGAATGTGGTGCGCAAGCCCGCGCAGGTGGAGCTGTTGAAGTCGCTCGGGGCAGAGTACGTAGTGGACATGTCCGCGGATGATGCGCAAGCCGCCCTGACCGATGCCATCGCCGCAACGGGTGCGACCATCGGCTTCGACGCTACCGGCGGCGGCAAGCTGGCCGATCGCATCCTCTCCGCCATGGAAGCGGCGCTGATGCGCAAGGGCGGGGATTTCAACCGCTACGGCTCGTCCACCCACAAGCAGGTGTACATATACGGTGGCCTGGAGCGGGCGCCAACCACGCTGAACCGCAGCTATGGCATGGCCTGGGGTGTGGGCGGCTGGCTGCTCACGCCGTTCATGGAGCGTGTGGGCGAAGCGCGCATGGCGGAGCTGCGTCAGCGGGTGGCGGATGAAATCCACACCACTTTCGAAAGCAGTTATGCCCGGCAGATCTCTCTCGATGACGTGCTCGACCCGGAGGCGATCGCCTTTTATGGGAGGATGTCGACGGGCGAGAAGGTACTAGTCAACCCGCAGGGCTGAATCGATGGGCGACGTCGTTCGGTTTGCCAAGCCCGACCCGAAGCGCAAGCGCAAGGATTGGGCTAAGGGAGTGACCATGTGCAAGCGCGGCTTCCACAAGTGGGAGATCTGGCAGGACAAGCAGTTCGATGTGAAGCGCGGCAAGCTGGTCACGGTGCACAAGTGCCGCCGCTGCGGTGAGACGAAGACGACGCTGGGTTGAATGGGCGGCGGCCGGCCTCAGGTCGGCCGCAGGTCCGCAAGCCAGGGGTTCAGGAAGCGGCCGTCAGGATCCAGCCGGTCGCGCACCCGCCACCAGTCGCTCCAGCGGGGGTGACGCTCGGCGAGCTGCTCGCCATTGAGATAGTGCACCTTGCCCCAATGCGGGCGGCCGTCGTAGCGGAGGAAGATTGCTTCTGCGGCCCGGTAGTAGGCGGTTTCGTCCTCGCGCACGTCCTGATGAATGGAGATGGTGACGGTGTCACGCTCGTAGGCGGTGGACATCCACACGTCATCTGCCGCGAGGGTTCGATACTCCACAGGCCAGCGCACCTCGGGAAACTGGTGGTGCAGCAGATCGCGGATCTCCAGGAAACAATCGAGCCCCCGTTCTGCCGGCACGCTGTACTCCATCTCGGTGTGTTTGTGCGGGCGGTGGTTGGGCAGCACTTCGAAGCTCCAGCCACAGCGGCTGCCTTCTTCGGCGAGGGGGTAAACCGGTGCCTCGTCGGTTTCGTCAGTGCTTTTCCAGACGGCAACATCGTCCTGCGGGTACCAGAAAAATTCATAGTGACGGTGCCGTTGGATGCGCCCGGCGATGTCCTTTTGAATGGCCGAAAACGGTTCGGACCCACCTTCCTGCTTCAACACGTAGGAAGGCCGACACTGCAGTGTGAGGTGTGTGACGAAGCCGAAGGCGCCAAGATGCAGGCGCGCAGCCTGCAGTACGTCTGCGCTTGTGTGCGCATCAACCTGCAGCTCCGTGCCGTCTGCGGTGAGAAGCGTCATCGCGGTGACGGCGCTCGACAGGTTTTTCAGTTGTTGTCCCGTGCCGTGGGTGCCGGTGGCCGTTGCTCCGGAGATCGCCTGCTGGTCGATGTCGCCCTGATTGAACAACGCCAGCCCCGCATCGTGCAGTGGCCGTCCCATGGCGTAAATCTTCGTACCCGCGCGCACGGTTGCGCGGCAGGTACCCGCGTCGGTATCGATCACGCCGCTGAGGGCTGAGGTGTCGATGATCAGCCCGTCGCTCGGGATCAGCGGGGCGTGGGAGTGGCCGGAACCGGCAGCGCGAATCGGCCCGGTGCTGGAACGTATCAGCGATTGCACGTCCTCGTCGCTGTAGGCCTGCACGAGGGTTGCGCCTCGCGCCACGTGCCTGCCGGACCAGTTGCGCCAGCTCATCGTGGCGGACGGGGCACGAGTACGGGGGTGTTGGCGAGATATGCCTGGTACTCAGGATCGCTGCCCCATCGCTTCCTGCCGCGGTTTTCCAGCATGCGTACGCCGCTGATCTTCGTCAGCAGCACCACGACGAACAACGGCGAGATCAGCGTCATGTACTGCCAGCCCTGGAACACCGGCAGCGCGATGATGCTGATGCCAACCCACAACACGATCTCGCCGAAATAGTTCGGGTGGCGCGACCAGGCCCAGAGGCCAGTGGTGATGAATGCATCACGATTGGCAGGTTGCGCGCGAAACGCCGATTTCTGCCGGTCGGCGATCACCTCGAAAGCGAAGCCGGTGACCCAGAGCAGGAAGCCTATGGCTGCCGGCCAGTCCAGCGGCGCGCGGGTTGTCCCGGTAATTGCAGCCAGGGCGCAGGCAGCGGTGATGAACACCCACAATCCCTGCAGCGTCCACGTCATCAGCAGCGAGGGAAATGAGGTCTTGATGCTGCGGAAGCGGCGGTCTTCGCCGTCCTTACGGATGCGCATGAACAGAAACGGTCCCAGGCGCGCAGCCCAGATGAAGATGAGTGCAGCCAGCAGCCAGGAGCGCGCATCGTTGGTCGAAGCCCACAGGGCGAAGGCGATCATCAGCACGTAGGTGATGGAGCCGGTGAGATCGTAGAAGCGCTCGGTGTGGTTGATCCACGAGTGCACGAACACGACCCACTGCACGGAGAATGCGAGCACTGCGCACAGTGCGAATACG
>JAUILW010000976.1 GCA_030432795.1 Gammaproteobacteria bacterium | reverse complement strand
GGCGCACGTGTGCGGGTGGAATTCGAGCAGGCCAACGACGACACGTTTATTCCGTACTGGCGCGTGGTGGAGGACTGACATGCCTGGAGCACTCTACAAATCAGCCGCCATTGTTGGCGCTGCGGAAGCCAATCAGATCGGTTTTCTCAAGGAGCCGGTAACAGCCCTGCAGCTGCACATCGAGGCGATCAAAAACTTAAGCGATCAGACCGGTATCCCCATATCCCGCATCGATGGGGTCTTCTCCACCGGCTGGACCACGGAGCTGTGCGAACATCTCGGCATCAAGCCGAAGTACATCGACACCACCGCAGTGGGCGGCTGCTCCTTCGAGCTGCACGTGCACCATGCCATGGCTGCCATTCATGCCGGCATCATCGACATTGCGCTCATCAGCCACGGCGAGAATGGCCACTCTGCCGGCCAGCTCGGCGGTCGCGGCGTGAGCAACTACGCGCGTGGTGCGGGTGACCTGTCGCCGGCGCACGAGATGACCATGGCGTACGGTCTGAACAGCGCCCCGTCGAACTACGCGCATGCCATGGTGCGACACATGCATCGCTACGGCACGGTACGCGAAGACTACGCTCACATCGCCAAGGTGACGCGGGACTGGGCCACCCTGAACCCCCGCGCGGCGATGTATTCGAAAGACAAGCATCCCTTCGGCGGGCCGATAACGGTACAGCAGGTGGAGGAGTCTCGGCTGATCACCTGGCCGCTCACCATTCTGCATTGCTGCATGGTCACCGACCACGGCGGTGCCGTATTCGTCGTCAGCCCGAAGGTGGCGGCGTCGCTGCACACACCGCCGGTGTGGATCGCCGGCGCGGGAGAGAGCATGGGCCACGGCACGATGCTGGAGATGGACGACTTCACAAAGACGTCGGCACGCTTGTCAGCGGAGGCGGCCTACACCATGGCGGGGCTGGGACCTGCGGACATGGAAATGGCGCAGGTGTACGACTCCTTCACGATCACGGCGGCCATCACGGTAGAGATGCTGGGCCTGGCGAAACCAGGCGAGGGACATCTGTTCTGGAAAGAAGGGCGTGCCGCTCCGGGTGGCGACTTTCCCATCAACACGAATGGTGGCGGCCTGTCGTTCAATCACAGCGGCATGTACGGCATGCCGCTGCTCATCGAAGCGTATCGTCAGCTCTCGGGTACCGCGGAAGATGGCGTGAACGGCGACCCAGGCAAGCAGACCAGCGCCCGCAC
>JAUILW010000975.1 GCA_030432795.1 Gammaproteobacteria bacterium | reverse complement strand
CGCCTGGGCAGCGCTGATACACGCAACCGCCTCAGGCGTGATCTCGTACACCTCGTGGTGCATGCGATGCTCGCGCACATCGTCCACCCGCACCGGCTGAAAGGTGCCCGCGCCGACGTGCAGCGTCACCCGGGCAAGCTCGACGCCATCTTCCTGCAACGCCGCCAGAAGTGCCTCATCAAAGTGCAACCCCGCCGTGGGCGCCGCCACGGCGCCGGGCGCGCGGGAGTAGACGGTCTGATACCGGCCCTCATCCGCCGCATCAGCGGCGCGCTCCATATAAGGTGGCAGCGGCACCTCACCGCACTGCTCGAGCACCTCCAACACGCCGCCGGAAAACTCAAGCTCGTAGAACTCTCCCTGCCGGCCGATGACCTGCGCACGCTGATCGCCAAACTGCAGCGTCCGACCGGCCTTCAGCGGCTTGCTGACCCGCACCTGACACAGCGCACGACCCGCATCCACCACCCGCTCGACCAACACCTCCGCCTGGCCGCCAGTGTCCTTCTCGCCGCGCAGCCGCGCTTTCAGCACACGGGTATCGTTCACCACCAGCACATCACCGGGACGCAGCAACGCGCGAACCTCGGAAAACACCAGATGCCGGTTTTCCTCCCCACCCACCACAAGCAATCGGCTCGCCGTACGCGACGCCAACGGCACGCGAGCTATCAGCTCCGAGGGGAGTTCGTAGGAAAAGTCACTGCGCTGCATTGGCTGTACCGACCAATGAAATGAACAAAATACGATTTGGTACCTGGGGTCGGAATCGAACCGACACTCCCTTGCGGGAACCAGATTTTGAGTCTGGCGCGTCTACCAGTTTCGCCACCCAGGCACGGGGCCGGCATTCTCGCCACAACCTCGCAGCCACGCAAGTTCTGCCACACCCGACCCGGCACAAACATCACCCACAACCAGGCACTTCCTCCGGCGAGATCAACCGATGCCGCCGCCATCCGGCACTGAGCAGCCAGCTTCGCGCAGGCGACACCTCCGAAAGCCGCCCCGGCGGCCCGGGATCCCAGCCACGCTTCCAGCCGTCGAACCACACCGCTGAACTCAGCCCATCAAACCGCACCGGCGGCTTGCGCCCATGGCGCTCCCGGAAGTGCTTACGGGCATTGAGCAGCACATACGCCAACGCATGACGCACCTCTTTGGGCGTTTTCAGCGCCCGCATGTGGTAACGCTCTTTCAGCACCGGCCCGGACCGACCAA
>JAUILW010000974.1 GCA_030432795.1 Gammaproteobacteria bacterium | reverse complement strand
GGGTTCTACCCCGTCTTGGCGGACGGTTGAGTTAAGACACAGTTAGCTGGGGTGAGGGCATCGAGCCTTCTACGGATCCTCGGGTTGTGGAAGCGCTCGATGTAGTCGAAGACGTCGGACCGGGCGTCCGCGACGGTGAGATATCGGCGACGGTTGACCCGCTCGCGTTTAAGCAAGCCGAAGAAGCCCTCGGCGGGTGCGTTGTCCGCGCAGTGGCCGACATCGCTCATGCTCATCGTGATACAGTGGTCTTCGAGGAACTGCTGGTATTCGTAGGAGGTGAACTGGGTACCGCGGTCCGAGTGCAAGATCAGGGGCCGGCGTTCGGGTCGCTGCCAGCACGCCATCACGACGGCTTGCAGCACGAGGTGGCGGTCCTGCCGCGTGGCCATGGACCAGCCGACGACGAGTCCGCCGAACAGATCGATCACCACGCAGAGATAGAGCCAGGCCTCGGCGGTGCGGATGTAGGTGATATCGGTCACCCACTTCGTGTTGGGTTCGGAGGCTGTGAAGTCACGCTCGAGCCGATTGCTCACGAAGGCCGGTCGTATGCCGCTCGGCTTGCTCCGCCACTGGGTGCGCTGTGGGATCCCGCGTAGGCCGTCGGCCGCCATGATCCGGGCGATCCGGTTCTGGCTGGCGCGCTCGCCTTCATTGCTCAGCTCCTCGTGCATGCGGGGCGCCCCCATCACGCCATCGCTCGCGGCGTGGAGCTCACGGATCCGTCCCAAGAGCCGCCGGTTCTCGAGCTCTCGGGCGCTCGGCGGGCGCTTGGCCCAGCCGTAGAACCCACTCGTCGACACCTTGAGGCATCGGCACATCATCCGAACAGGATACACGCCGCGACAGCGCTGAATCGTCTGATACTTCACTTCGACTCGCTGGCGAAGAACGCTGCCGCATCGCGCAAAAAATCCCGCTCCCGCTTCACCTGCGCGAGTTCACGCTTCAGGGCCAGCAGCTCCTGGTCTCGGGCCACACCGGAGCCTGGGAACGGCTTGTCCTCAGTTCGAAGACGCCGTCGCCATGTGAACAACAGGCCTGGTGCGATGCCGATGTCCCGCGCGATCTGACTCACGTTCGCACCGGGCTCCATGCTCAGGCCGACGGCCTCCCGCTTAAACTCCTCGCTGTACTTCCTTCGCTTCGACATGACACTCCTTTTGGCCCAAAATGGGCCTTCTCTGAAGTGTCCGCATTAGCGGGGTAGAACCCGAG
>JAUILW010000189.1 GCA_030432795.1 Gammaproteobacteria bacterium | reverse complement strand
GCCGATCAGCACAAGGCCGGCCACGAAGCCCTGGTGATGGTGCTGGAAAATCTCACGGCAGAAGAGCGTCAGGCGCTCGATGAGCAGCTGCGGCGCCGCAGGCCGCCGCGGCACGGTCCACCTTGAGCGTTGTGGAGGTGCTCGACGAATTCGTTGAGCACTACACCAAGTCCGCCGAATATCTGCACTGCGAGCACGATCCCGAGTGGCCGTCCGAATGCGAGATTGGTGTGCCCTACCAGCATACAAACGGCACCGAACACATTCGCTGGCAGGCGGTGCGCCGCACGCAGGCGGAGGACTTCGCCGGCGTTGAGCGGGCGCTTGAGGTCGATGTACACCCGGACATCAAGGCCTACTTCGGCCGCTACTGGGCTGCTGGTATGCAGGCGACCGCTCCGGATGGCCCGGTACATCTGATGTTCCTCTGGAACGAAGACGATGTGCACCGCCTCACCGAGAACCTGCTGGGCCACGCTCTGGCCCAGCGGCAGAGCAAGAGCCCTTTCAGCGTGTTCTTTGCCACCACCAGCGAAGACTCGGATTATTTTCTGGCGGTGCGCAACGACACAGGCGAGGTGCAACTCGAACTGCCCGGCCGCAAGCCCGTGCGCACGGTGGCGCCGAGCCTGACCTACTTTCTGGAGTCCCTCGCGCCCATGCCGCCGGCGGTGTGACACGGTGATAGAATCCGCCGCATGACGACACCCGATCGACTCGTACTGAATCCGGTGCACCACCTGTCCGGCGAGGTCGCGTTGCCCGGCTCAAAGAGCATTTCCAACCGCGCCCTGCTGCTGGCAGCCCAGGCTACCGGCACCACGGAGCTCACCAACCTGCTCGACAGCGAAGATACGCAAGTCATGCGCCAGGCCCTGGGCGCCCTCGGCGTGCAGGTGGAACGCCACGGCAACATCGACCTTGTTCAGGGCCGCGGTGGCGCCCTGTGCCGAGAGACGTCTGTGGATCTGGCGCTGAACCTGGGGTTGGCCGGCACGGCATACCGCCCGCTGGCCGCTGCCTTGTGTACGGGTTACGGCACGTTCGTGCTGGACGGTATCGAACGCATGCGCGAGCGTCCTGTGGGCGATCTCGTGGATGCGCTGCTGCCACTGGGCGCGAACATCAGCTACCTGCGAAACACCGGCTTCCCACCGATCCGCATCGAGGCCAACGGGCTTGCGGGCGGAGAAACCCGCATCCGCGGCGACGTATCCAGCCAGTTTCTGACCTCGCTGCTCATGGCCGCACCAATGGCGCGTGCGCCCGTACGCGTGCACCTGACAACCGAACTCACGTCGAAGCCGTACATCGACATCACGCTGTCGCTGATGGCTCGCTTCGGCGTGGAGGTGCAGCACCGCGATTACGATGACTTCCGCATCGAACCCACGCCTTACACATCTCCGGGGCGTTTTCTGGTGGAAGGCGACGCTTCTTCGGCCTCCTATTTTCTCGCTGCGGGAGCGATCCGCGGCGGCGGCATCACCGTGCGCGGCATCGGTGCGCAAAGCGTGCAGGGCGACGTGCGCTTCATCGAAGTGCTCAAACAGATGGGCGCACACGTGAGCGTGCTGGACAGCTCTATCAGCGTGGGGCCGGCACCGCTGCGGGGCATCGATGTGGATCTGAACCACATTCCCGACGCCGCCATGACGGTTGCTGTGCTGGCACTATTCGCCGAGGGCACCACCAGCATCCGCAATATCGCCAACTGGCGCGTAAAGGAAACCGATCGTCTCAGCGCCATGGCGACAGAGCTGCGAAAGCTGGGTGCAACAGTGGAAGAAGGCGCGGACAGCTTGCGTGTGACGCCGCCGGAACAACTGCGAAGCGCGGAGATCGATACCTATGGCGACCACCGCATGGCCATGTGCTTTTCGCTGGCAGCGCTAGGTGGCGTGCCGGTCACAATTCGTGACCCGGCGTGCGTAGGCAAGACCTTTCCGGACTACTTCGAGGTGTTTGCGCGCCTGGCCGCGTGAGCCGGAGCCCTTTACCTGCCCGGCAGTGAGTCGGCTTTCAGAGTCACCCGACGCTTCTGCGCCGAGCGCAGAAGCGCCGCGCGCACCTGTTCCGGCAGATCTTCGGGCATCTCGCCAACCTCCAAAAGCTCCTTGAGGTGCGGCAGCAACAGCGGCAGCAGTCGGCTGCCAAGGGTCGCCATGACTACCCCGGCATGCACGCCACCCCAACGCTCGGCCAGCGCCGCGCGACGGGCGCTTGCCGCGACCACCTCACCACCACTGCGCAGGTACTCCGCCTCCGCCAGCAGCAGCAGCGCAGCTTGCGGGGTTAGCGCACCACCATCCCAGGTAGACAACCGCTCCGCAACGACCGCCCGCAACAGGCCGGCTTTATCGCCGAAGTAGTGGTAGATCATTCGTTTGTTCACACCAGCACGCTCAGCAATGCGGTCTACCCCGGCACCGTGATAGCCCTGTTGGGCGAAGATTTCAGCGGCGGCGTCGATGAGTCGCTGCTGGCTGTCGGACGGCTGATCCATGCGCGGATAGTAACCGTTTAGTTACGTGCGCACCAGAACTAAGTAACTATCTAGTTAGTTACTAATAACCCTTTGATATACCTGCAATGATTTGCCATGTAACTGATCGGTTACTCAAAATAACGCTTCTCGCCCTTGCTCCAGATCCAGCAGATAGGCCTTCGTCGGCAGGCCTCCGCCAAAGCCGGTGAGCTTGCCGGATGCGCCGATGACCCGATGGCAGGGCACGATGATGGGAATGGGGTTGCTGCCGTTTGCGGCGCCCACGGCGCGCATGGCTTTCGGCCGATCGATGGCCTCGGCAATCTCCTTGTAGCTGCGCGTCTCGCCATAAGGGATGTCGCGCAGCGCAGTCCATACCTGCCGCTGAAAGTCCGTTCCCACGAGGTTCAAAGCCACATCGAAGGTTTGCCGGGTGCCGCGAAAGTACTCATCGAGCTGAACTGCTGCCGCATCGAAGGCATCCGCATCGTGGCGCCAGTCAGCCGCCGCCCGCCGGGCTTTGCCACCTTCGGGAAAGCCGATGATCTGCAGCAAGTCGGCTTCGCCGGCCAGCATGAGTGAACCAATGGGTGAATCCAGGTATCTGTAGCGCATCAGCGTTCTCCGTTCTGCGACGCCCACCAGATGAGCATCAAGGCGTAAGCGCGCCATGGGCGCCAGGAAAGCGAGTGTTCCTCTGCCTGCCGGGGCGTGGCATCAAGCACTTTCTTTACCACCCAATCCTCCGGCAGGAACGCATCAGGATGCTTCACTACCCGCATGGCGATGTATCCCGCCGTCCACGGGCCGATACCTCGCAGAGCGCAGAGCCCCTGCGTAAGGGCTTGGTGGTCCTGACACTCATCGAGCACCAGACTCCCGTCGAGAACCGCCTGCGCCAGCGCCCGCACGGCCGCTCCTCGAGCGCCAGGCATGCCGATCTCCGCCACATCGGCGTCGGCCAGCGCCTGCGGGTCGGGAAAGGCGCCACCGCCGTAGCGGGAAACCATCTCCACCGCCAGACGGCGCGCCCGCTCTACACTAACCTGCTGGCCAAGCACCGCTCTCACGGCGGTCTCGAAGCCGTCCCAGGCGCCCGGCACGCGGATACCCGGGCAGCGCTCGGCCCACAACCCGAGGCAAGGGTCCGCCTGCAGGTGCCCCTGGATCACGGCACCGTCCGCATCCAGATCGAACACCCGGCGCACCCGCGGTAGCAGGCTACTGGCAGGTTCTGCGGTGTCGGCGGGCAGCGACAGTCGCAAGGAGTCGCCCTCGAAGTCCGCGCTCAGCCAGCCCACGCCGCCGTTCTGCAACGGCACCGCGCGCCGGTAGGTGCCGTCGACCACCTCTTCCACGCCAGGCAGCGCGCGCTTGGCGAGAAACGTCGTCACCCACTCGACGTTGTAAGGCGGTCGCAGCGGCAGCGTCAGCGTTATCTCCGGCCCACCAACAACCGCCCTGCCTCGTATGGCACTGGGGGGTGCTTTGAACACACGGCGGAACTCGTCGTTGAACCGACGCACGCTGCCAAACCCCGCATGCTCCGCAACGTCGCTGAGCTTGAGGGTGGAGCCGTCCATGAGCCGACGGGCAAGCTGCAGGCGCTGCATACGCGCAAGGCTCAGGGGCGTGGTATCCAGGTGTTGACGGAACAGCCGAGCGAGCTGTCGGCCGCTGATGCCAAGCGCCGCGGCCAGCGCTTCGGTGTCGTGCTCGTTCAGAAAGCCTGCATCGATCAACCGCAACGCCCGCACCACGGTTTCGCTGCCCACGCTCCACTCCGGCAGACGTCGCGCGGTTTCCGGCTTGCAGCGCCTGCATGGCCGGTAGCCGGCATCCTGCGCCGCGGCTGCCGTAACAAAAAAACGGACATTCTCCACAGCCGGTGAGCGCACCGGGCAGATCGGGCGGCAGAAGATGCCTGTGGTCAGCACGCCGACGAAAAAACGCCCATCGAAGCGAGGGTCCCGCGCCTTGTAGGCGCGCTCGCAGACTTCCGGCGGCGGCAGCGGTTGCGTTTCCATACCGTTAATGTACGCCACGCACCCAACGGTGTGCTGGCCGGATTCGGACACATATCGGAAAATGACTGCGTGAACATCGACCTGACACAGCCGGCACGCCTGGAAAGCGTGGACATTGCCAAGCCCTGGGGCCGGGAGATCTGGTTCACCGGCATGGAGGCGCGTGGACAAAGCCGCGTGCTCACCCCAGGTGGAGAGCGCGTGCCATTGTCTGCGTACCTTGAGGTAGACCCTTCGGCCACTTGCGCAAACCAGCCTGTGCTGCTGCTCAAGATCCTCGACCCGAAGCCTGAGGAGGTGATGGGCGACCTTTACTTCGAGGTGCACGAAGAGAAGCGCGAGGTATACATCGTCACCGCCATCCACGGCGCATCCGGGGGTGCCATCCGCTTCGGCATGGATCAGGACAAGCGCCGGCAGTATGCCTCCGACGCGGACTTCCGAACCGCCTACCTGCACGCCGTGCGCGCGTACGAATCCGTACGGCGGCGCATCGACGAGCGGGGCGAGGATCTGCACGCCGAGGAGCAGGCCCTGCGCCATGACATGAACGGCTTCACCCACCTGCGCGAGCTCGAGGTGGGCGAAGTGATCTGCGTACCTACCTGGACGCCGCACGCGTTGCAGCACGGCGTGCGCGTGGTGGAGTTTCAGACGCAGACCTACGAACGCCTGATCGTCTCTTTCGCACAACAGGTGCAGACCCAGAACCACTGGGACAGCGAACGCGCCATCGCCCGCATGCACCTGGACCCGCCGGCAGCGCCGCAGTTCGAGGCCGTGCAGCAGGGCATCAGGAGAATTGCCCGTTTCGAAGACTTCAACGTGTGGCGAGCCTCATCTGACGCAGGCCCTTTCACCCTACCGCCGCACGTTCCCTATGCGGTGTGTATGGCTATTGGCGGCAACGCCCAGATTGGCCCGCTGACGCTTACCGGTGAGCAGGCCTGTTTCGTTCCCCGCGCTGCCCTCTGCGGGCTGCAATGTCACGCGGAATCAGGCGCGCAATGTCTGGTGGCGGCGCCGGGATTGTGAGCAGCCGCGCGGCCCGGCGGGCCAGCTGGATTCTGGGTGGCGCAGCATTTTTCACCGTGTATGTGGCGCTGCTGGTCTACCCGGCGGCGCGTATCGCGCATCTGCTGCTCCCTGACGCGCACCTTGCCACGCCGCTGGCCGTGATTTTCTGCGCGCCGATCCTGATCCGCATCTGGGTCGAGCTCGCCCCTTCCCGCCTCACCCGCGCCTGCTCGCGCTACAGCCTGACCTTTCTCGGTATCTGCTTCATGGCCTGGACGCCGGTCATCATCTTCGAGCTGGCGAATGTCTTCGTGCCGTTACCGTTCGCTACGGCGGGTAGTGCGCTGCTGGCTCTGGTCTGCGCCGCCGCGCTGTACGCTTGCTGGAACGCATTGCACATCCGCGTGCGCACGGTAGACATACACACCAGCGGGCTGGCCCGTAACGCCAAGACCATCGCACAGGTGAGCGACCTGCACATTGGCTCGCTGCACCAACGCCAGCTGCAACGCGTGGTGAAACAGCTGCAGGCGGCTTCGCCCGACTACGTGGTACTCACCGGCGATATCGTTGATTTCAAGGAAATCCCCGCCGCGGATCTGGCGCCGCTCGCCTCCCTCGACATGCCGGTCCTGTTCATCATCGGCAACCACGAACGCTACGTGGACGTGGACGATATCTGCACCAACCTCAAAAACCTTGGTGTCGACGTGCTGCGTAACGCAAGTGTGGTGCACGACGACATCCAGTTCGTCGGCATCGATGACGCCGAAAGTAAAGCGCAGGTAGCCAGGCGTTTGCCGGAGATCGCAGCGCTGCCCGACAGACTCCGCGTCCTGCTCTACCACCGTCCGGACGGCGCCGAAGACGCCGCGGCCTGGGGTGCCCATCTGATGTTGTGTGGTCACACGCACAACGGCCAGATCGTGCCGTTCAATCTGCTCGTGCGTCGTTATTTTCCACGCATTCTGGGCCTGCACCAGGTAGGCGACATGCAGC
>JAUILW010000973.1 GCA_030432795.1 Gammaproteobacteria bacterium | reverse complement strand
CAAGTGGGCCGTGTGCAGGGCAACCTGAGCGCGCCGCGGGTGGTGGTGGAGGATGGCGCCAAGTTCCGAGGCAGTATCGAGATGGATGGCTTCGAGAGCAAAGTAAAGGCTGCGCCTGCCGGCTGATCCGATTCTGTGGTCACACCGGTTTTCGAGCCCAGCGCGCTTCTGGCGCGGGTGTTCGACGACAAGCTCCTCGAACAACCGTTTTCGGTGCTCGACGTCGGCGGCGTCGGCGCCGAAACGCTTGAATACTTCTCGAATTACACCTGTCGGATCACCGTGCTTGGCTTGTTGGACGACCTTTTCGTACCTGAACCGCCGAGTGAAGAGGATCCGTATCGCGCGCACCGGGCCTTCGAGTCGCGCCTGGATATCCTAAACGGCAAGTACGATGTATGCCTTTTCTGGGACTATCCGAACTACCTTTCTCCGCCCACTCTGCGGGCATTTGCGGAGGTGCTCGCGCCAGCGCTGCACGCTCGTACCAGAGGTCACGTGTTTGCTGGGCTGAACAATCGACAGGGCTTGCCGGCGGTTCGCTACGGCATCAAGGACAACGACACGTTCAGCTTGCGGCCGTTGAACCAGCCGCCGCTGAAGTATGTGCATACCCAAGGCGAGCTGGCGGATGCGTTTCACTACTTCAAGGTGGCGCGTGGAAGCCTGCGCGAAGGTCGCGTCGAGGTTCAACTGGAGCACATATAGCTCGACAAGCCACTGCGGCGGGTCACTGGACGAGAAGGCCGCGCAGTGCAAAAAACAACACTGCGGCGAGGCTCGCGCTGGCGGGGACGGTGATGATCCAAGCGGCGATGATCTTCATCAGCAACGAACGTTTCACCAGCTCCTTGCGGTAGAGCTTGCGCAGTCGCTTGCGCTCCTTGCGCGAGAGCGTGGTCGCGTTTTTCTCGCGGCGCAGCTTGCGAATCATCTCGCCGCGGCGGCTGATGGTGGCCTCTTCGAACTCCTGCAGGAATGCTTCTACTTCGGCACGGTCGCTGCCCTGATGATGTTCTTCGATTTCATGCAGGATTCGCGAGTAGTTCACTTTCAGAAACTCGCGCAGAAATCCCACGCCGAAAACGCCGCCGACGGCGATGTGTGTGGAACTCACCGGCAGGCCAAGCTGGCTTGCGATGATCACGGTGATGGCGGCAGCGAGGGCAATGCAGAAGGCCCTGGTCATATCCAGCTCGGTAATCTCCGAGCCGACGGTGCG
>JAUILW010000972.1 GCA_030432795.1 Gammaproteobacteria bacterium | reverse complement strand
TGGGCAATCACCTTCTGCAGGCACAGCTCAGAGAAAAACTCGAAGGCGCTGAGGTCCACCGCTGCGCGCAGGCGCTCGAGCGCGGCGAGCACATCGGCTAGGGTGCGCAACCCCATCACCAGAACGCTCTGCTCAGCCGGGGCGGTTGTCAGGCGCAGCTGCGCTTCGACGATAACGCCCAGGGTCCCCTCGGAGCCGATGAACAGATGACGGAAGTCGTAGCCGGTATTGTTCTTTACCAGGCCACCGTTCAGCTGCAACAGCGCCCCCGTGCCGGTGACCACCGAAAGCCCCGCGACCCAGTCGCGGGTCATGCCGTAGCGTATGACCTTGATACCACCCGCGTTGGTGGCGATGTTGCCGCCGATGTGGCTTGATCCTGCGCTGGCGAAATCCACCGGATAGCACAACCCGCGCGCCTCGGCGTACTCCTGCAGCACCTGTGTGATCACGCCGGCCTGACAAGTCACCAGACGATCCGTAGGGTTGAAGCTAAGAATGCGATTCATCCGATCAAGCGAGAGCACCACCTCGCCGTGTCCGGCGACGGCGCCGCCAGACAGCCCCGTGCGCCCACCGGATGGCACCAGACCCAGGCGATGCTGCCGCGCCGCACGCACGATGGCCTGCACCTCCTCAACACGCTCCGGAAAGGCAATGCATCCGGGTGCGACATTGAAGCTGGTGGTGCGGTCCGTACCCCATATGGCCAACGCTTCGGCGTCGAACCTCAGTCGATGTTCCGGCAGCAGTGCGCGCAGCGGATGCGCGCTAAGCGGTTGCGTGGTCACCAGCCGCAGCGCTCGTCGAGCCAGCCCCACATGCGTGCACGGATGTCCTGCGATTCGTTGACAAGGTGATGCCGCGCCTCGTCGATTTCCAGAATCTCTGGGCTGTAGCGGCGACGCAGCACGCGCAGCGTATGCTGCCAGTCGATGGTACGGTCCGCATGGCCAAGCACCACCTTCGGGGTGAGCTCAGGGCGTGCGGCGTAGCGCTCGAAGCGATTTTTCCAACGCACCATGGCGCTTACCCAGGCGACCGGCAAAACATGCGCCTGTAGCGGATCCACATGCTGAAAGGCGATGAATTCTGCATTGTCCGCGTTGTTGGTGATGGTACGTTTGCGGGTTTTGATCAGCCGGCGCACGGCGTGAAAATACAGGCGCAACAACCGCCATCCCCAGGGTCGCACCAGCGGCGCGAGAAGCACCACCTGATCGA
>JAUILW010000188.1 GCA_030432795.1 Gammaproteobacteria bacterium | reverse complement strand
CAACTGACGGCAGGAGCCCATCAACCGATTTTCGTTTGCCGGACCAGGCGACATCGAACACCTGTTCGTGGCTGGCGCCGAGCGCGTCTGTCCAGCCCTTGATGATCTGGATTCGGTCGAGGTTGGCGCCGTCCGGATCCTTGAGCGCGGTAATGAGGAATGTCGGAGCGCCATTCTCTTCGTGGGCGACCAGGCTGCCACCCATTGGTACGCCCTGTTCGTAGGCTTGTGCGAGCAGGTCATCGTTTGCCAGCATGTCTTTCCGATAGTTCCAGCCGCCGAACAGCCGTACCGTGATCCGCGGGCCGGAGGTGGCGAAAGTTTCCTTGCGCACCAGCGCGGCGAACAGCGAGGCACGGGTGTTCTCCTCCGCCCACACTCCGGCAAGCCCGCCGGAGCCCCAGCCAGTGGCAGGAGTGATGCCTGCCGGGAGGAGTGTGGCGGCGTCGGTGCGCAGTGCAGCGCTGCCGTCGAGCATCGGCAGCTTGCCGTGGTACCGATCCTCTTCCACGGGCGAGCTTGCGTTGTGGCTGTCGCTGGAGCCAATCACGCCGAATTGAAACGGATTGAAGCCGCCCGCAGCCTGATGCTCGATGCCGGTACGCAGCGCATCGCGCATATAGCTGCCACGGATCGTCTCGATATTCTGCTCAGCGTCGGCCTCGTCGAGCGCGGCAATCTCGAAGTCTGCGAATTCATCCAGGGGTGAAAGCAGCGGGTGGGTGGCGGAAGAGCCCTTGATCTGCAGGATCTCGCTCAGCGGCTCGTGGCGGTTGCGCATGGCCGCGTATTCGGCGGTGAGGACCGCGCCGTCTGAATCCGCGGCGGCATACATGCCGCCCTTGCTCTGGTTGGCGTTGTGGGAGATGGCCAGCGCACGATTACCGATGGCGTTCTGCCGGGCGAGAAAGGCCCACAGATCTTCAGGCCGGTTGCTGTGCAGTGAAGAAAAGGGCGCATCCGGTACGTTACGCGATGCGAAGATGACGTTACGGTGCATGTGCACGGAAATGTCACCGCCGTCGGCGGACCACTCGTAGCCGATGAAGGCGGTGAAGCGTCCGGGTACGTTGTGGCGTTCTGCAGCGTCGATGACCTCCTGCCACGCGGCGCGGTTGACGGGCTCGTCGACCACATTCACGCCGTAGCCGAAGCCGCCGTCGCGCTGGAACATCATGGTTTCGAACCAAGCGCTCGTAACTTCGGCGCGGCTGCCCTCCAGGAGCAGATTGCGCAGCGTCTGGCGGGTGGTGGGCAGGTCGAGGTCCGCCTGCCGTGCCTGACCGAGATACTCCGAGTGTTCGGTGACCGCGGCAAAATCCAGCGGCCGCGACAGACGGATGGCGTAGCCTGCGGCGTGCTCGATGGTGCCGCCTTTGGCGAAGCGGTAGGCGTCATCGGGCATGGCGCGCACGCCCATCACATAGGCATCGGTCGAGAGGCTGGTATGGATGTGCAGGTCGCCGAAAAAGGCGCTGCGCGTTTCGTTGTAGGTTGATTCAGGCGGCAACTGCGGAGCGACAGCGCGCGCGGCCTCGTACGGCGGTTGCAGGCTCGGGTCTGGCACCGGTTCGCAGGCTGTCAGCGCAGCGGCTGCGAGCAACGGCCCAAGGCGGCGTCTCATGCGGACAGCCCACCGTCGATAACGAGCTCCGAACCTGTCACGTAGCGCGCTTCGTCGCTGGCGAGGAACAGTACGCCGTTGGCAATGTCGAGCGGGTAACCTACTTCTCCCGTGGGTACGCCAAGCGCCGCCATGGCCTCCACGTCCACAGCGTTTTCGCCCTCAGCCAGATACTCAGGGTTTACCTTGGTCCAGATCGGCGTGTCGATCACGCCCGGGTGCACGGAGTTCACACGTATGCCCCAGCGGTTCTGCGCGCATTCCAGCGCCACGCCTTTGGTGAACAGGCGCACGCCGCCTTTGGTGGCGTTGTAGGCGGAAAGGTTGGCGCTGCCCTTTAGCCCGGCAACCGATGACATGTTGATGATGCTGCCGCCGCCGCTGTCCCGCATAGCCGGGATGCAGGTCTTCACGCCGAGGAACACGCCGTCGAGGTTGATGGCCTGCTGGCGTTGCCAGTCTGCCAGTGTGAAGTCGACGATGCTGCCGCCGAGACCGATGCCGGCATTGTTCACCAGGATGTGCAGCTTGCCTTCGTGCGCCAGAATGTCGCTGATCGTCTGCTGCCACTGTGCCTCATCGGTGACATCCAGGTGCACGTAGCGCGCCTGACCACCGGCCTGTGCTACCTGTCGCACCGTTTCCGTGCCCATGGTCTCGTCGATGTCGGCGACCACCACCGCTGCGCCTTCCTCGGCGAGGCGTAACGCGCAGCCTCGGCCGATGCCTGATGCGCCGCCCGTAACCAGTGCCACTTTTCCGGTAACCCGATCTCCCATGTTCCTGCTCCCAGTGTCTAGAACCTCGTATTATCCGACACCGTACGGGCGGCGCCCACCGCCGAGGCTCCTGCTATGATGGGCCATGCGTCAACTACCGATTGGCTTCGCCGTCGGCCATGCTGCCGATGAGGCATTGAACACCGGCGTCACCGTCATTCTGCCTGCGCGCGAGGTGACCGCCGGCGTTCATGTGATGGGCGGTGCGCCGGGTACTCGGGAAACGGACCTGTTGAACCCATCACAGGCGGTATCCACTATCGACGCGCTGGCGTTTGCCGGCGGCTCGGCATTCGGGCTCGATGCGGCCAGCGGTGTACAGGCCTGGCTGCGCGAACGCGGCCGGGGGTTCCCGGCAGAGCCATTTCGCATACCCATCGTACCGGCGGCGATCATCTTCGATCTGCGCGTTGGTCGCATGGATCAGTGGCAGCGCTACCCGCCGTACCGGGAGCTGGCCTTTGATGCCTGCGATGCCGCTCGTGCAGCACCTGCGCTTGGCGCTGTGGGCGCTGGCCTTGGAGCCACCACGGCAACTGGCCGCGGCGGCGTTGGCCTCGCGAGCGAGGTGCTTGATGACGGCAGCACCGTATGTGCGCTGGCGGTGTGCAACGCGGCGGGTTCGGCCTATGTTGGCGACACGCCACATTTCTGGGCGGCGCCGTTTGAGCATGATGGCGAGTTTGGCGGTCTGGGTGTGGCGCACCCCTGGCCGGCTGACGCGACAACCGTGCGCACCAAGGCAGGCTATGCGAAGGAGAACACGACGCTCGTGGCGGTGCTCACCGATGCGACGTTGGATGGCGCCGCAGCGGAGCGCATCAGCGTGATGGCGCACGACGGTTTTGCCCGTGCACTCTATCCGGTGCACACGCCAGCAGACGGTGACGTGGTGTTTACGCTGGCCAGCAACCAGCGGGCGGAGCCTTCAGACCTGCGCACCATCGGCGTCGCCGCCGCCAACTGTACCGCCCGTGCCATTGCGGTGGCGGTGTATGAGGGCAATCGATAATGGATGCTCTGTTCGCGCGAATCGACAGCAAGCGCGAGGACGTGACTGCGCTCACCCAGGCGCTCGTTCGCATCCCTTCCATCAACCCGCCAGGTGCGCTCTATACGGACTGCGCCGAGCTGCTCGGTCGGCGCCTGCAGGCGCGCGGCTTCGAAGTGCGCTACGAACGCGCCAGAGGCACGCCGGGCGACAGCGATCAATTCCCGCGCACCAACGTCATCGCCCGACGGGAAGGCCGTCGTGCAGGTCCTTGTGTGCACTTCAACGGCCACATCGATGTGGTAGAAGTCGGCAATGGCTGGACGGTGGACCCTTTCGCCGCGGAGATCATCGACGGCCGTATCTACGGGCGCGGCACCTGCGACATGAAGGGAGGCATCGCTGCAGCAGTCATCGCGGTGGAGTCGCTTCTCGAGCTCGACCCGGACCTGCCAGGCGCCATCGAAATCAGCGGCACGGCCGACGAAGAGTCCGGTGGCTACGGCGGCGTCGCCTATCTCTGCGAGCAGGGGTATCTGCGCAAACCTTACGTCGACCACGTGATCATTCCCGAGCCCCTCAACAAGGACCGGGTCTGCCTCGGCCATCGCGGTGTGTGGTGGGCGCAGATCGAAACGTTCGGCCGCGTGGCGCACGGTTCCATGCCATTTCTCGGCGACTCGGCCATTCGCCACATGAGCGAAGTGCTGCGCCGTTTTGAAGACGAGCTCTACCCGCTGCTCGCCTCGAAACGCACGGCCATGCCGGTGGTGCCGGAGGGCGCGCGGCAAAGCACCATGAATATCAACTCTCTGCACGGCGGGCAGTCCGAGGCGTTCGACGGCCTGCCGGCGCCCATGGTGGCGGATTCCTGTCGCGCCATCATCGATCGACGCTTTCTCATTGAAGAGCCGCTGGAGCAGGTCAAGGATGAAGTGCGGGCGTTGCTGGAACGCATTGCCAGCGAGCGCGCGAGTTTTCGTTACGCTCTCACCGATCTGTTCGAAGTGCAGCCGACGCTTACCGAGGCGTCAGCGCCGGTGGTTACCGAAGTGAGCCGCGCTGTGCAGGATGTGCTGGGCGTTGAGGCACAGCACGTGGTATCGCCGGGCACGTACGATCAGAAGCATATCGACCGTATCGGTCGGTTACAGGACTGCATTGCCTATGGGCCAGGGATACTCGATCTGGCCCACCAGGCCGATGAGTATGTGGCCATTGACGATCTGGTGGATTCCGCCAAGGTGATGGCCCTGGCGGCTCTGCGGTTGCTGCGCGGTCATGGCTGACCGTCTGGCGGGCAAACGCGCCATCATCACCGGCGGTGCATCCGGCTTCGGTGCCGGTATCGCAGAGAAATTCGTGCAGGAAGGTGCACGCGTGATCATTGCCGACGTGGATGTCGATGGTGGCGAACGGTTGGCGCGTTCCCTTGGTTGCGCGTTCGCGCTTGCCGATGTGCGCAAACTGCAGACGTTCACGAGTCTTGCGGATGCCTATCCAGATACGGACATCGTGGTCTCTAATGCCGGCGTGGGACATCTGCCGCAGGCTGCTGAGGATATCGATGAGGCGACCTTCGAGCGGGTGCTCGATGTCAACGTGCGGCCGTTCTACCATGCCGTGCGCGCGTTTGTTCCAGGCATGAAAAGCCGGGGCACTGGCGTGTTCGTCAACATCGCCTCCACCGCCGGGGTCAGTCCACGGCCCGGTTTGAGTTGGTACAACGCCAGCAAGGGTTGGTTGATCACTGCGACCCGGTCACTGGCGGTGGAGCTGGCGCCTGCCGGTATCCGCGTAAATGCGGTCAATCCGGTAGCGGGTGACACGCCTATGCTCGCCACGTTCATGGGCGGCGACACGCCGGAACTGCGGGCGAAGTTTCTTTCGACGATTCCCCTTGGGCGTTTCAGCACGCCGGAAGATGTCGCCAACGCAGCCTGCTACCTGGCGAGCGACGAGGCGGCCATGGTGACCGGGGTGGCGCTCGAAGTGGACGGCGGGCGGGTGATCTGAATGCATCGAGGTGCAGTCCCGTTTATCTTGCTGCTCTTGGTCGTAGCAGCGCACCTGTGGGTGCTGTGCCCGCCTGCGCAACCGGACTTGTCTGCCTTGCCGCCGGATGGCACGCGGGAGTCGGAGTTCGTGGCTCGCCTTTGTCCGTTTATCGAAGAGGCCAACCAGGCGGTGCGTCAGGACTTAGCTAAGTTAGAGAACGCCGATTCTGAGATTCTGCTGGAGTTGGCGGAAGCCTATGGGCTCAGCACGGATGTAGACGAAGCACTCCTGAGAGAGCGCCTGGCATCCCGCATAGGCGAGCTGCCGCCGGCACTGGTGCTTGCGCAGGCAGCGCTCGAGTCCGGCTGGGGAACCTCACGGCTTGCCGTGGAAGCCAACAACCTGTTCGGACGCCGCTGCTTCTACGCTGAGGACTGTTACGAGGTGGAAACGCAAAGCGGTGCACGGGTTCGCTATCGGCGCTTTGAGCATTTCGGCGAGGCGGTGGATCTATACTTCGACGATCTCAACCGGCTGCTGCCTTACCTGCCACTGCGCCAGCGCCGGTTGCAGGCAGGGGGCGACCCGATGCGGCTGGCGGATGGCCTCGTCAACTACTCCACCCGGGCGCAGGCCTATGTCGCCGATGTGAAACACATCATGCGGGCCAACAATCTAGTGGGTGCCTGCGATCGGCTGACGGAAGCGGGGTAGCAAGCAAGCCCGAGTGGCACGGTGGTCGCTGGCCTTGCGGAGCCATGTATGATTGTTGACAATTCGGGCTCGTTGAAAACATCAGGGTCCGACCATGCAGATCATCGACGCGCACCATCATCTGTGGGACCTGCAAGCCAATGGTGAAGGCTACCCGTGGCTCGCCCCGGACGACCACGATAGGGGGTGGGGCGATACGTCGTCGCTGAAGAAGACCTACAACGTTCCGGCGCTGTTGGAGGACGCACGGCTGGCTGGGGTCACCCTCAAGAAATCCGTGCACATCCAGGCGAACTTCGATCCGTCCAGGCCCGCGGATGAAACCCGGTGGCTGCAGGGGCTTGGCGATATCGAAGGTAATGAAGGACTGCCTAACGCCATCGTCGGCTTTGCGAACCTGGCATCGCCCGATGTGGAGCACGTTCTGCAGGCGCACATGG
>JAUILW010000971.1 GCA_030432795.1 Gammaproteobacteria bacterium | reverse complement strand
GCGCACCTGTCGAGCCCGCTGATCGGCTACGCGCCCATTGGCGGTGTGCTGCTGGTGAGTCTGGTGGTCGTGCTGTGTGCCACGCTGCTGGTGGTGGCGGTCAGTCGGCGGCGCTGGACGGCTGCCGCCGCTGTGGTGTTGCTGGTTGGTCTCGGCTGGATCGGGGCTGCGGTGGAGTGGACCGAGCCTGACGGCAGCAAACGTGCGGCGCTGGTGCAGGGCAACACGCCCCAGGCCATCAAGTGGCAGCGTGATCAGGTGGCGGCCATTATCAAGAACCACCTGGATCTGACCCAGCCGCACTGGGGCGCGGATCTGGTGGTCTGGCCCGAAGCGGCAATTACGGTCGCTGAGCGGGATGCCGGAGCCGTGCTTGAAGGTATCGACCGGCGCGCGCGAGCGGCTGGCTCGGCGTTCGTGACGGGCATACCGGTGGTGGAGCGGGCGGCGGATCGGTGGAGGTATCACAACGCGGCGATAGCGCTTGGCGTTGGCGAGGGCCGTTACGTCAAGCAGCACCTGGTGCCGTTTGGCGAGTACGTGCCCTTCGAGGCGTTACTGCGCGGCACCATCGAGTTCTTCGACCTGCCCATGTCGAGCATGGAGGAAGGACCCTCGGGCCAGCCTCCTCTCGCGCTCGGCGGTTTCAGCGGAGCGCTGGTGGTGTGCTACGAGATCGCCTTCGGCGAGTTGGTGCGGCAGCACGCGGCGGATGCGGGTCTCCTGCTGACGTTGTCCAACGACACCTGGTTCGGCAGCAGTATTGGCCCGTCCCAGCATATGCAGATTGCGCAGATGCGTGCTGTGGAGCTCGGCCGGTGGTTGCTGAGGGCCACCAACAACGGCATCACGGCGGTTGTGGATCATCGTGGCCGCATCACTGCGCGACTGCCGCAATTCGAGGCGGGCGTGCTGGTGGCTGACTTCGAGTTACGCACCGGCACCACGCCGTACCAGCAGGTTGGCTACTGGCCGGTTGGACTTCTCCTGGTGCTGCTTGTGCTGATGGCACGCCGCGTCGGTGCGTGATGGTATCCTGCCGGCGTTTCATCGGAAGGTAGGCAAACGCATGCACACTGACGTTCAACGTGCACAGTGGTGGCGGGGGGTGACAGCCCTGCTGCTGACGGCAGTTGTTGCAGGCTGCGGATTTCATCTGCGCAGCTACACGTTGGATGCCAACGTGCAGAGTTTTTACATTGAAAGCGCCTCCCAGCATTTCCTCGCG
>JAUILW010000187.1 GCA_030432795.1 Gammaproteobacteria bacterium | reverse complement strand
CGGTAGTCCGGCATGGCTTTGGCGATATGCCTCAGGCAGCCCACCTGATAGGCCGCTCGCGCGCCGCCGCCGGCGAGGAGGATGGCTTGGCTGTTCATGCTGCTATCAGCATAGCCGCAAATGGCGTCGCTAGTGCCCTGCGCACGGAAAACGTGCCTGTAGGTTGGCCAGAGCATCGCGCACCGCGTGGTGCACCGAACGCGCGGAGAACACGGCCGGTATGCGGCCCAGATCCAGGTGCAGCATGAAGCTCAGGTCAGCGCGGTTTTCCTTCAGTGTGATGTGCCAGAGCCCTGCGGCGCCCTTCATGCGCGCCCGCCCTTTGCGCGGCGGTACGTGTTCCGGCAGGCCTTCGACGGTGACCGTCGCGCTGCCGCCGTCTGCGCCGATACCGAGGTCGATGCGATAGGCCATGTCACGCGGCCGCATGGGCCACGGTGCGGCCGACACGACATAGATGATCTGCGAAAAGTCATCGCCTTCCAGGCGCTCTGCGGCGATGGTGCGCGGTAGCCAGGTGGCGAAGTCGTCGACATTGCGAAACAGGGCGAACAAGTCCTCCTGGGCGGCGCAGACCCTGCCGTCAGCACGGTAGGCGGCATGCATGGTGTCGGCGACGTCGAGCTTGTACGTCGCGATATCCGCCGAGCGATCGAGCAGCCGCCAGTCAGCATCGAGGTTGAGGCTGATGGCGGCGGATAGCAGTACGAATTCGATCACCGCGGTAGCGTAACAGAACGGCGGACCAGATAATGCCCGGCACGAATGGAGGACAGATGTTTCGCAATATCAGAATGTTCCGGCTCGCCAGCGACTGGCCGGAGACCGAGGAGGGCCTGGACCGCAAGCTGGAACAGGCGACGTTCAAGCCTTGTGGCTCCTACACCGAGGAGAGTGCCGGTTTCGAACCGCCGGGCGGCGAAGGTGAGGCGCTGGCGCGACGTGTTGGCGGCGCTGACTTACTGCGCCTGAGGGTGCAAACCCGCGTGTTGCCGGCGGCGGCCATCAATGAGGCGCTGGAAGAGCGGATCAAAGGATTCCAGGAGCGCACGCAGCGGGAACCCACGCGGCGGGAGAAGCGTGATCTGAAGGACGAAGTGCATGCTGAGCTCACGCCGAAAGCGTTGCTCAAGTCTCAGCGCATCTGGGGTTGTGTGCTGCTCAAGGAGAGCGTGCTGGCGGTAGACACCTCATCGGAGGCTCAGGCTGAGCTGTTCGTGGATACCTTGCGACGCGCGCTCGGCTCGTTTCAGGTGACACCGTTAGCCTTCAAACAACCCGTATCTCAACTGCTCACGCAGGTGTTTCTCGGCAGTGGCCCGCCGAACTTCGTGCCCGGCCGGGAGTGCAAGATGCTCGACCCATCCGTGGGCCGTGCGTCGGTGAGCTGGCAGGACATCGACCTGCGCGATACCGCTGTGCAGAAGCACGTGCGGGACGGCTTGCATATCGACCGTCTTGCCATGCAGTTCGACGAAACCGCGAGCCTCGTCCTCGATCAGGATGGCGTGGTGCGCAAGCTCAAGCTCGAAGGATTGATGGATGAGGATGCGGAGCTCGACGAGCATCCACTGGCGCAGCTCGATGCGCAATTCGTGGTCACGGCGGCCGTCATGGCGAAGCTGCTCATCGCGCTGAAGCGGCAGCTCGGCGGATACGGTTGAACGCTGTCTGTGCGGCTGAATCTGTCAATGGAGGAATAAGGCGATGGTGGACGAACTCCTGGTAGACCGGCGCGGCGAGGTGGAGTGGGTGACGCTCAACCGTCCCCGGAGCCTCAATGCCCTGGATAGCGCCTTGACGGTGGCGTTGCGCACGTATTTCGAGGAGAAGTACTACGACGATGACGTGCGCGTCATCGTCCTCAAGGGCGCGGGGCGTGCCTTCTGTGCGGGTCTCGATCTGCAGGAGGCGGGCGAAGGCATCCCGACGGTGGAAGGCCGGCTGCGCAAGCAGACTTCGGTGCGCGACATCTACAAAGCCATGCGCCGCTGCCCGCAGCCCATCATTTCTCTGGTGCACGGTGCCGCCTGCGGCGGCGGCTTCTCCCTGGCACTGGCGTCCGACATCCGCATACTCGGCGAGAGTGCGAAGATGAATGCTGCCTACATCACCATCGGGGCATCCGGTTGCGACATGGGATCGAGCTACTTCCTGCCGCGCCTGGTGGGCACTTCGCTGGCGTCTGAGCTGCTGCTTACCGGGCGGTTCATCTATCCGGATGAAGCGTTGATGCACCGGCTGGTTTCGCGGGTGGTACCTGATGCTGAGCTGGATCATGCGGCCGATGAATTGATCGCTGCGATCCTCGCCAACACGCGCATCGGGGTGAGCCTCACGAAAGACGCGTTGAACTTCTCCATCGATGCGCCGAGCCTGGATGCGGCCATGGCGATGGAGGACAGAAACCAGATGCTGGCGATTTCGTCCGGCGAGTTCGCCGAGCGCGTGCAGTCGTTTCGGGAGAAGCGCTCAGACTGATTCGCTCTCCCGTAACGCGTGCTCCTGCAGCACTTCAAGAAACGCATCGCCATAGCGCTCCAGCCGTTTCTCGCCCACGCCATGTACGGTGAGCATGTCAGCCAGATTCATAGGCATCGCTTGAATCAGACCCACCAGCGTGGCGTCGTGAAACACCACGTACGGCGGCACGCCTTCTGCGTCTGCGATGACCTTGCGGCGCGCCCGCAGCGCGTGCCATAGCGGTTCGTCTTCCGGTGCAAGCTCCATGGCGGCAGCCGCCGGTCTGGCGCGCTTGGCGGCGCCGGCTTTGCCGACGCTGTCCTGGCGCAGCACCAGCGCCTCGTCGCCGCGCAGGATGGCACGGGCGCTGGCGTCCAGGCGAAGGGCGCCGAACCGCTCCGCATCTGCCCAGACAAAGCCGCGCACGGTGAGCTGGCGGAGGATTGAGCGCCACTGTTTCTCGGAGAGGTCCCGACCGATGCCCCATGTGGATAGTGCTTCGTGGCCGTGTTGCGCGGTTTTGTCTGTCGCCCGGCCGAGCAGCACATCGAACACGTGGCCGGCGCCGAAGCGCTGACCGGTGCGGTAGATACAGCTCAAGAGCTTCTGGGCGGGAACTGTGGCGTCGAATGTCGTCGGCGGTGTGAGGCAGATGTCGCAGTTGCCACAGACTTCGTTGCGGACTTCGTCGAAATAGGCAAGCAGCGCACGACGGCGGCAGGTGGTGATCTCGCACCAGCCGAGCAGCGCATCGAGCTTGGCGCGTTCCACGCGTTTGATGTCCTCAGGTGCGGTGGACTGGTCGAACATCTGCCGCAGGCGCACCACATCCTGCAGGCCGAAGATCATCCACGCATCTGCCGGCGCGCCATCGCGGCCGGCGCGGCCGGTTTCCTGGTAGTAGGCCTCCATGCTCTTGGGCAGATCCAGGTGGGCGACGAATCGCACATCCGGCTTGTCGATGCCCATACCGAAGGCGATGGTGGCCACCATGATGACGCCGTCTTCGCGCAGAAACCGCTCCTGATTGCGGCGGCGTACGTCCTGGGGCAGGCCCGCGTGGTAGGGCAGCGCCGTCCAGCCTTCGCGGCTTAACTGCTCTGCGGTTCGCTCCACCTTGGCGCGGGACTGGCAGTAGATGATGCCGGCTTCCTCGGCATGGCTCACAAGGAAACGGTTGAGCTGCTGCTTGAGGTTGGTTTTCGGCTGCACGGCGTAGCGGATGTTCGGCCGGTCGAAGCTCGAGACGTAACACGCGGGCTCACGCAGGCGGAGACGGCTGATGATCTCTGCGCGGGTGCGGCTGTCTGCGGTGGCCGTGAGCGCGATCACCGGCACGTCGGGGTAGCGGCCGGGCAGGGCACCGAGACCGAGGTAGTCGGGTCGGAAGTCGTGCCCCCACTGGGAGACGCAATGCGCTTCGTCGATGGCGAACAGGGCAACCTCCAGGCGATCCAGGAGGTCCAGCGTATCGGTCATGAGCAGACGCTCGGGGGCGACGTACAGAACGTCCAACTCGCCTGCTGCCAATCGCCGCCGCACGTCTTCCTGCGCCGGGCGGTCCTGCGATGAGTTGAGAAACGCGGCGCGCACGCCAAGGCGGGTCAGCGCGTCTACCTGGTCCTGCATGAGCGCGATCAGTGGTGACACCACCACGCCGACACCGCTGCGCAGCACGGAGGGGATCTGGTAGCACAGGGACTTGCCGCCGCCGGTGGGCATCAGCACCAGTGCGTCGCCACCGCCGAGCACGGTGCCGATCACGTCGCGCTGATGGCCGCGAAACGATGGGTAGCCGTAGAGTTCGGCTAGGAGCTGATCGGCCTGTTCGAGCATGGGTGCAGGATACAGCACCCGCTGCGGATCAGAACCGGGAAAAGCTCTCTGGCGGGTACTCCCGACACCCGGCTTCGCCGAGGCTGTCGTACTCGGCGCGGTCGAACGCGTCACCCCGGTAGAAGTTTCGCACGTACAGGGCACACCGCTGCTGCTGATCCTCGAATGAGGTGTCTGCTGCCAGTTCGGCTTTTACCGTGGCGTTGGTTACCACGAGGTCGCTCATGCGGATGCCTGCATCACCCGGTGTGTCGAGCAAGATCGCCGTTTGTCCCCCCGTTCCCCACGGCTGCCAGAGCACTTCCTTGCCGTCGCGGCCCTGTCGAGGATGCCCGTTGTAGGCGAATTCCGCCCAGTACGACATCATGCTCTTCGACAGCGCTGCCTGGTTGTCGTCTCCCGGATACACGTAGCCAATGCCCAGGCCGCCTTCGAAGTCGCCGAACACGAAGGGTATTTCCAGGGCGTGCGCCGCTCCCAAGGCCACGCTCAAGTCGAATCCGAGTATCGACGGCTCCTCGTCCCAGTCGAATCGATAGGCAAACACACGGGGGTTGCCCGCCGCAGTCATGGCCAGGGCCAACTCGTCCACGCCGCGCGCCTTCCAGGCGCTTGCGCCGTAGTGCACCGTGCGTCGGTACGCGGCTTCGTCTTTCAGACGGTTGAACACACCCAAGTAGGTGTCCACGTAGCGCGGATCACGAGCCATGAACAGCGTCGGCTCGTCGCGATTCGTGCCTAGGATCACCGGTACCGGATTGTGGTTGTCGAGCGATGAGAAGATCTCAGCGGCCGTCAGGTCAGGGAGCACGTGCCCATCGCCGAAGATGTCCGGTGTCGGGATCATGCCGAAGCCGCCACCCGCGAACAGGCCGTAGAAGTCTGCCGGCGTCTTCTCATGGAGGTACGCGCGGATGTTGGCGCCGCCCATGTCTTCCTGTAGGTTTTTGGCGGCTGCCCGGTCGGTGACCTTGCCGTCGGCGATGAGCAGCTTGTTGACGATCTCCGGGCCGCTGTTCTCATCGCCGCCGTCTTCGATGTAGGAACCCACCGCCGTCATGGAAGCCGGGTTGAAACCGCCGGACTGCACGATGGCGCGATGAAACAGGCCCTGGGCCAGCGGCGAGGCCATGACGGCCAGGGTGTCGGCCGCGCCCGCTGATTCGCCGAACACTGTGACGTTTTCCGGGTCGCCGCCGAATTCGGCGATGTTGGCCTGCACCCAGCGCAGCGCTTCGATGCTGTCCAGCGTGCCGTAGTTGCCGGAATCATCGGCGGGGTCGCCGTTCTTCAGCGCCGGATGGCTGAACCAGCCAAACATCCCCATGCGGTAGTTGATGGTGACGATCACGAGGCCGTGGGTGGAGGCGAGGGTTGCGCCGTTGTAGCTGCCACCGTGACCGATGGTGTTGCCGCCGCCATGGATCCACAGCATCACCGGCAGTTCGCGGGCGTTGGGGGGCGACCAGATGTTCAGGTACAGGCAATCCTCCGAGCCGGTAACCGGCGAGGACATGTCGGCACCGGCCAGCAGCGACGGCTTCTGCGGGCACACACTGCCCGCTGCCAGTGCCTCGATAGGAGTCGTCGACGCGATGACGGGCTGCGGCGCACGCCAACGCAGCTTGCCCACTGGCGGTTGCGCGTAGGGAACACCCATCCAGCCACGCGCCCCGTGATCGCCGATAAAGCCGATGACATCGCCGGATGTGGTGCTGCGCAAGGTGCTGCGCTCAGCCACGTTGGGTGCCGGGGGCGCCTGTTCGACGGCGCGTGTGGCAAACCAGTAACCGCCAGCGATGACGAGCAAGGCGATGACAATGAGGATGATGGCGGCTCTCTGCATGCTTCTTCTCCCGGGAACGCGTGTGTTGTACCGCAAGCGCGCGTCGGGTGCGAGCGCGGTAGCGTTGTGATAGAACACTTCGGGCACGACACACGTATGGGGCGAGGGGGTTGGCATGGCGTACGATCTGATAGTTCGCGGCGGCACGGTGTACGACGGTACGGGCGCGCCGCCGGTGACGGCGGACATCGCCATTACCGACGGCGTCATTCAGGCGGTGGGTCAGGTGACTTCAGCCGCCACCAGAACCATCGATGCGGCCGGTGCCGTGGTTACCCCCGGTTTCGTGGACATTCATACCCACTACGATGGTCAGGCGACCTGGGCGAGCCGCATGTCGCCGTCCAGCCACCACGGCGTCACCACGGTGGTTGCGGGTAATTGCGGCGTCGGCTTTGCGCCGGTGCGGCCCAGCGACCGTGACC
>JAUILW010000186.1 GCA_030432795.1 Gammaproteobacteria bacterium | reverse complement strand
ATCGACACGAACAGCGTCACCGTGGCCATGATGTAGTTGGTTTCACCGCCGCGCACGATGTTCTGCGTTTCCCACAGGATCAGGCCGCACATGAGCAGTACGAACAGACCCGAAACCGCCAGCGACAAGGCGCTCATCTCGAAGAACACCGCCGCAAGGCCAAGACAGAACGCGACGAGAATGCCGATGGTCAGGAAGTTGCCATAGCCGCGAACATCCACCGCCCGCTCTGAACGCGCGTACGCCGACAACCCGAGAAACGCCACCGCTGTGGTGCCTGCTGCCGTAGCGACCAGAGTCGGGCCATTCGCCAGGCTCAGGTAGGCATTGAGGATGGGACCGAGCGTGTAGCCCATGAAGCCTGTGAGCGCGAACACCGACACCAGACCCCAGGCGCTGTCGCGCAATTTCATGGTGAGGAACAGCAGGCCAAAGTAACCCACCAGGGTGACGATGATGCCGGGATGAGCCAGACCTGCGGCTGCCGTCGCCATCGCCACGACACCGCTGAACGCGAGGGTCATGGAGAGGAGTCTGTAGGTATTGCGCAGCACCTTGTTCTGCGCCAGCTCCAGCCCCTGCCCGGAAGCTATTACCGTGTCGGAATCCAACGCCTGCTCACGTACCCTTTCAACTGCCATGGTCTCGTCTCCAGTAATGTGACCGAGCGGAACTCTAACGGCTTCCACCCGAAGGTCTATTCAATCCTTCAGATGGATCTGCTCTGTTTTGTCGAACTGTTGAAAAGCCCCCGTCAGGTGGTTTCAGCAGCTTGAGGCAAGCCCAAGCCCTGCACCCGCCGAGAAAGCTTGCGATTGAGCCTGGAGACGGCATCGGCGATGCAGATCTGCAGTTGCGGGCCACGCGCAGAAAGCACAAACCGATCGCCCGCATCCATCTCCACGTCGAGCCGACACTCATACAGCGTGCCCTGCAGGGCACCGTCCACTTCGAGCAATCGCGCTTCGAGACGAGCCACCTCGTCATCAAATGCCGCCAGCTTGTAGCCAACCTGGCGTTCCAGGCTCGTGCCGAACTTCGCCGACACGCCCGGATCTATCCGAATGTCGAAAATCATGCGCCCACCAGTTCATGAGAAAGCCAACATGTTCACCCGAGATCGCTGCGCACGAAATCAGAGACTTCCGCAGATCCACATCGGCAAAACCGAATCATTCGAATCGATCTAAGCATTCCGACGGAACAATCCGATTTTCCGCAGCAACCCTTCGCACGATGATGCGTGGGCAAACTAGCAGAGGACCTGACATGCCAATCGACCAGCTTCTGAAGTCCGACACCGCGCGCAACACCCTTACGGGATTTCTCGGCGGCGCTGCGGGAGGTGCGCTGGTGAGCGCCATCAGCAACAAAAAGTCAGCGAAAAAGCTGCTCAAGGCGGGAGGTCTGGTGGCCCTCGGGGGCATTGCCTGGTCCGCAGTACAGAAGTACCGGGAGCAATCCAACACGCCGATCAATATCCACGAACCACCCGCACGACCAGAGGCGCTGCCGCGCAATGGTCTTCTGCTGCTGCGCGCGATGATCGCCGCGGCCTACGCTGACGGTCATCTGACTGAGACCGAGCAATCCCGCATCTGGCAACGCGCCATCGACGAGGGCCTGAGCGGATCGGCCTTGAGCGAGCTCGAACATCTTCTGCTGAAACCCCCGGCCATGATGGACGTCGTGCACGACGCCACTGACCTCGAGTCACGCCTGGAGGTCTACGGCGCATCCTTGACGGCGATAGACGAGCACTGCGCCGCGGGACGCATCTACCTCGAGGACCTGGCCGTTGCGCTGCGTCTACCTACACCGCTGGTGGCGGCGATGCACCGCAGTATCGGCGCGGCTTAAACACTGCCAAGCAGATGCGCCGTCAGCCCCGGCTCCGCGTCGCGGTACACCCGCTCGTAGAGCCGGGTGTAACTGGAATAGCCGATTAGCCACACACCGTCCTGTCGAACGTAACGATCAACATATTCCGCCGCACCGACGGTGGTGAGATTGTCTTCCCGCAGGTTCAGCGCGTAATCGAGCAGCCGCCAACGGCCTTCCGCCGTACCGTCGGGGAATACGTCGATCACCGGCATATGCACGGTGTGGCAACCAACGAACTCCTCGTGAAACGCCCCACCGATCGCCGCGACAATGGCGTCGCGGCCCTGGGCCTGAAACACATACGTGCCGCCGTGAAAGTCCACTTCGGCATCCTCCGTGAGGATACTGGCCAGGAGTTCCAGGTTGCAGGTGTCGATGGCACGGCAGTAGGCATACTTGAGCCGCTTGATGTGCTCAATGGCTTGCAGATCGAATTCCATAGTCATGGCGCCATGTACTGACCACCGTTGACGTCGATGGACGCCCCGGTAATCACTTTGGAGTAATCGGACACGAGCCACAGTACGGCTCGCGCACAGTCGTCTTCGTCGGGAATGATACCCAGAGGGATGCGCGACGTGATCTCCCCCACGACCTCTTCGCGCGACCTGCCGGCTTGCACCTGCATGTCGATGTAACCACGCACAGGGGCACCGTAGATCCACCCCATACGGGCAGCATTCACCCGCACGCCGTGCACACCGAAATCGTTTGCCATGTGCCGGGTGAGCACGTTCAGCCCGCCTTTCGCTGCAGCATAGGCAGCCTCGCCGGGGAACGGGTTCACCGTTGCCATGGTGGACACATTGGCGACTGCGCCCCCCCCAGCACGCTGCATGGATGGCAGACACGCTTGCGCCATGCGCAGCGCGCCAGTGCAGTTCACGTCGTAAACAGCCGCCCACGATGCGGGATCTGCAACATCCGTGGTAGCCCAGTCGCCGTGGTTGTAGGCACTGTTGACAAGCCCCTGAATCGGCCCGAAGCGCGCCTCGGTAGCATCCACCAGTGCCCTGCACTGTGCCGCGTCGGTGACGTCCGTGGGCAGCGCAACCGCCTCCCCGCCAGCCGCCTCGATCTCCTGCACCACCGTCTGAAGAAACTCCGCGTTGCGCGCGCCGAGCCCAACACGGGCACCCTCCGACGCTGCAATTCTCGCCATCGCCTGCCCCATGCCAGGGCCTACCCCAGACACCACAATCACCTTGTTTTTGAGCAGCACTTTGCCTGCCTCCCCCCTTCGATTGCTATGCGCGAAACGATAGCCACGGCATCACAGGAAAGCAAAGCGAAGAGAACATACGCACGCGGGCGACCACGAGATGCGCTGTTTTGCGGGCGGGTTCACGGTAACGCATTGCGCAAGCGCGCAGACTACGTCTAGGCACAGGCGTATTGCTGAAGCTGAACAAGGAGAGAGTCATGTCGGTTTATCAGATCATCTACATCAGCGCGGCGTGTGAGCCGTTCGACGAGGTAAGCATCGCCGAGCTCCTGCAACTCGCCCGCACGAACAATGCCCAGCGCGACATTTCGGGATTGCTCGTGTTCCACGAAGGATCGTTCATCCAGGTGCTCGAGGGCGCTAAGAGCGCCGTGAAAGACACCTTTGCCAAGATCGGCACCGACCCGCGCCACCGGGATGTGCAGGTGCTGTGGGAAGGCCCCGTGGAGGAGCGCTCATTCGAGTCCTGGTCCATGGGCTACAAACCCACACGCTCCATCAAGGACGTACCGGAAGGCTTTCATCCGTTCCTGGTGTCAGGATTCCGCCACAACGATGAAACGCCAGACATGGCACGCAAGGCCCTGCTGGCCTTCAGAGAGGGGCGTTGGCGAGCTAACCCGGCTGCGGCCTGACGGCTAGACGGACTGCGCCCACTCAACGATCGCGGCGTAGCCGTCGAGCACCGCGAGGCTCGCGTCGCGATCGAGCGTCGGCAACGACAACACGACGCTGTTCACCCCTTTGTCATGCAGAGCGGCGAGCTGGTCGGCGCTCGATGGCTGGGTGAGCAGCGCGATGTCGATCTCTTCAATGCTCCGCCCGCGCTTTTCGCACTCCTGAGTAAGCTGCGCCAGACGCTCGTCGAACTCCGGCACGTGCACCGGGTACCAACCCTGCGCGTACTCGGCAATGCGCCCCATAGCCCAGGTGGAGGTTGCGCCCACGTACACCGGCGGATGGGGTCTGGAGATGGGTTTCGGCTCCACCCAAACCGGATCGAAGTCCACATAGGTGCCGTGGAACTCGGCATCTTTCTGCGTCCAGCACGCCTGCATGGCGAGCACATGCTCCCGCAGCACCTGCCAGCGCTGCTCAAACGCCACGCCGTGGTTTTCGAGTTCCTCGGCGAGCCATCCTGCACCCACACCAAAGAGGAAACGCCCGCCAGACAGCACATCGAGGCTAGCCGCGCGCTTGGCAAGCGCAATGGGGTGGTGCTCTGGCACCAGGCAGATGCCGGTGCCCACTTTCAGGCGCTCGGTAACGGCGGCAACCTGGGCGAGGTAGGTAAAGGGCTCAAACGACTCCCAGTAGATGCTCGGCAGCTCGCCGCCCATGGGGTAGGGGGTGCGGCGTGAGGCGGGCACGTGGGTATGCTCCACCACCCATAGTGAAGCGAAGCCCCGCGCCTCGGCTTCCCGCGCGAGATCAACTGCACTGATGGCGTAGGCCGTGGGAAAAGTCGATAGCCCAACTTCCATGGTGCTCTCCAACGTTGCAACCGGTGCAATGTGACACGCACCGGCTTCGCCGTCGAGCCGTCAGCGTGCCGGCAGCACCGTTCCAACCGCCTCGCCGAAACCGATGCTCACCTGCCCGGGCCGGACACACCTCCCTCGCAGGATCACCGTATCTCCATCCTCGAGAAACGTACGCACCTCGCCGCCGGGCAGCCTCACCGGCTCAGCGCCACCGCGCGTGATCTCGATGAGTGCACCCTCGCTGCCGGCGCTGGCACCCGACATGGTGCCGGTACCGAGCAGGTCACCCGGCTGCAGGTTGCAGCCGCTGACCGTGTGGTGGGCTACGAGCTGCGCCACCGTCCAGTAGGCGTCGGTGAGGTTGCTGCGCGACAACGTCACCGCCGCTTCTCCTCGCGAGCGCATGCGCGCCGTCTGCAGCGCCACCTCGAGCCGCAGGTCGACAGCACCGGCGGCATCGTTTGCGGCGCTTGCCAGGTACGGCAACGCACCGGGCTCGCCCGCCGCCCGCGACCAGGGGCTGCGAAACGGCTGCAGCGCTTCCATGGTGACAATCCACGGGGAGATGGTGGTGGCAAAACTCTTGGCGAGAAAAGGCCCCAACGGCTGGTACTCCCAGGCCTGAATGTCGCGCGCAGACCAGTCGTTGAGCAGGCACAGGCCAAAGATATGTTCCTCAGCCTGCGCCATGGCGACGGGCTGCCCCAACGCATTGCCCTGGCCGATGAACACGCCCACCTCGAGCTCGTAGTCGAGACGCTGACACGGCGCAAGCACCGGTTGTTCCGCCCCGGCCGGCATGATCTGCCCGCTGGGCCGGACAAACGCCTGCCCGCTGACGCCGATTGACGAGCTGCGGCCGTGATAGCCGATGGGCACCCAGCGGTAGTTGGGCAGCAACGGATTGTCCGGCCGGAACAGGCGGCCGATGTTGGTCGCGTGATGAATGGAGGTGTAGAAGTCCGTGTAGTCGCCGATGCGCGCAGGCACTGCGAACTCCACCGCCTCCAGCGGAATCAGGCAGCGTTCCACCGCGTGCTGATGCGCACTACCTACCCGCAGCAGATCGCTCAAGAAAGCGCGCAACGTACTCCACGCCGCCGGACCGCTGGCCATGAAGTCATTCAACGGACCGTCGCGACAGGCGTCCAGCGCGGCGAGCTGAGCCACACCGCTGGCGGCCAGTGCCGCAAGATCCAGCGCCTGATCGCCGATGGCAACCGCAGGACGAAACCGCTCGCCACGTTCACGGCGCCGCAGCACCGCAAATGGCAGGTTCTGAATGGGAAACGCAGCCTCAGGCCGGTTGGCCGAGGCAAGCCAGCTTCGGCGCTCGGGATCGTGGGTCTCGTTCAATGCCCCTGCAACTCGCTTTCGTGCAGCCAGGCGGCCTGTCTGGGGGCGCGCTTGGTGCGGCTCCACTCCTCGAGCATCTCGTCGGCCACGGCTCTGGCGCGCGCCCGATCCGCATCGGTTCCCTTGTCGACAGCGAACTCCAGGCGGTGGCCGTTGGGATCGAAGAAGTAGATGGAATCGAACAGACCATGATCGATGGGCCCGAGCACGTCGAGGCCCTTCGCTTCGAGATGCCGTTTGGCGTCGAGCAGCTCGTCGTGTGTCTCGAGCGCCAATGCGATGTGCTGCACCCACTCTGGGGTGTTGGGATCACGCCCCATGTCCGGCGAGTTGGGCAGCTCGAAGAACGCCAGCACGTTGCCGTCGCCCGCATCGAGAAACACATGCATGTAAGGGTCCGGCTCTTTCGTGCTCGGTACCTCGTTCTCGGCAAACGCGAGCAGATAGTCCATGCCGAGCACGTCACGGTAGAACGCTACCGTTTCCTTGGCATCGCGACACCGGTACGCCACGTGGTGAATCTGCTTGATCTTCATACGCGACCCTCAGCCCGTTTTGTCGAGCGCGCCACGCCGAAGCTGGTCGCGCTCCATGGATTCGAACAGCGCCTGGAAGTTTCCTTCGCC
>JAUILW010000970.1 GCA_030432795.1 Gammaproteobacteria bacterium | reverse complement strand
CGCGAGTGTTTGGCGATGACGAGCTGGCGCTGCGCTTGAGCTACGCGTCAAGGCCGGATCTGGGGCCACAAGCCAGCGGTTTTGCTGCCGGTCTCACCTACAACTATCGATTGGGGCGATAACATGTGTCGCAAACTATTCGTTCTGCTACTCGCTTTCATCCTTGCAGGGTGCAGTGTTCATCAATCACAACCTGCGGAGTCGTACTCCGAGCAAGCACAGTGGATCGTGCTGCCATTCGAGAACCACTCGGAGACACCGCTTGCATCTGAGCGCGTGGAAGCGCTAACGCTCGCAGCTCTGCGTACGCACCGACTGGATGCCAGCGCCGCACACGTGGACGTGGATCCCTATCAGCTACCACGCCACGACGACCGACGGCGCTACAGCGAGGCGATGGCACTAGCGCGCTCCACCGGTATTCACTACGGCGTTACGGGCTCTGTGGTGGAGTGGCGGTACAAGAGCGGTCTGGATGGTGAGCCTGCGGTTGGCATCGCCATGCACGTCATCGAGATTCATAGCGGTGAGACCGTTTGGAGTGGCTCGTTCTCCCGTTCCGGGTGGAGCAGGGAATCGCTCGCCGGCACCGGGCAGAAGGTGATCGACAAGCTGGTGACAGGCCTGCTGCGCGGCTGAGCACAGAGCACCAACGCATGGACCCCTTTGAAGCCGATTCACTGCACGTCGCCACCGAGCGTCGCCCGCATCGCGCCACCTATGAGGCCACCGCGCTGGCGCTGTTGGCGTTGGCGCTGGGCATCGCCGCACGCCCTCTCGACCCTCTGTCGGTGCAGGCGGAGTTTCCGTGGCCAGTGCTGGCGGTGCTGGTGATCGGGTTGCGTTATGGATTTCCGAGCGCGCTGTTCAGTGCTGCTGTGCTGCATGCCGGTGCATTCGCCTACGATCTGTTCACAGGCACGCAAACCTGGCCAATGCCCTTCGCGTACAGCGTTGGGTGCGCCATCGTCAGCGTCGTTGCTGGCGAGTACCGTGAAAGCTGGGGCCGGCGCCTGGATACCGTAGAGCGATCCAACGCCTACCGGCAGGCCCGCCTGGAGGAGTTCACGCGGACGTACCATGTGCTCAAGCTGTCCCACGACCGTCTTGAGCAAGACAACGCCGGTAACCAGACAAGCCTGCGCTCTTCGCTGCTGACCGTGCGCGGTCTGTTCCACCCCCGTGCCTCGCTGGAAACCAACGCTACCGCCGTGCTGGACCTGTTCCGGCG
>JAUILW010000185.1 GCA_030432795.1 Gammaproteobacteria bacterium | reverse complement strand
GCACGGGCGAAATCCTGGTGCCCTGTAACACGCCGATCACCGACGAACTCCTCGACCAGCTTCTGGAGTCCGGCGTCAGTGACATCGAAACGATCTACACGAACGAGCTTGATTGCGGTCCGTTCATTAGCGATACGCTATCGATCGACCCGACCAGCAACAAGCTTGAGGCGCTGGTTGAAATCTATCGCATGATGCGTCCCGGCGAGCCGCCCACTAAGGAAGCGGCGGAAAACCTCTTCAACAACCTGTTCTTCTCCTCGGAGCGCTACGACCTCTCCGCCGTAGGGCGGATGAAGTTCAACCGGCGTCTGGGTCGTGAAGAAGCGGTGGGCGAAGGCACGCTGTCGCGTGAAGACATCATCGACGTGCTGCGCACGCTGATTGAAATCCGCAACGGCAAAGGCAATGTCGACGACATCGACCACCTGGGTAACCGGCGCGTGCGTAGCGTCGGCGAGATGGCGGAGAACGCCTTCCGTGTGGGCCTCATCCGGGTGGAGCGTGCAGTCAAGGAGCGCCTCAGCCTCGCCGAGAGCGAAGGTCTGATGCCTCAGGACATGATCAACGCCAAGCCGGTGGCGGCGGCTATCAAGGAGTTTTTCGGCTCCAGTCAGCTGTCGCAGTTCATGGACCAGAACAATCCGCTGTCGGAAGTCACCCACAAGCGGCGCGTATCCGCGCTCGGCCCGGGTGGCCTGACGCGCGAGCGCGCGGGCTTCGAGGTGCGCGACGTTCACCCCACACACTACGGTCGGGTATGCCCTATCGAGACTCCGGAAGGTCCGAACATCGGCCTGATCAACAGTCTGGCGACCTACGCTCGCACCAACGAGTATGGCTTCCTCGAGTCGCCGTACCGGAAGATTGTGGATGGCAAGGTGACCAAGGACATCGAGTATCTGTCTGCCATCGACGAGGCGGAGTACGTGATCGCCCAGGCCAGCGCGCCGCTGGCCGAAGATGGCAGTTTCGCCACTGACCTGGTGGATGTGCGTCATCAGAACGAGTTCACCAAGACCGCTCCGGAAAACATCAACTACATGGATGTGTCGCCGAAGCAGGTGGTGTCGGTTGCCGCATCGTTGATTCCGTTTCTCGAACATGACGACGCCAACCGCGCGTTGATGGGCTCCAACATGCAGCGCCAGGCCGTGCCGACGCTACGCGCCGAAAAGCCGCTGGTCGGCACCGGTGTGGAACGCGTCGTTGCACGCGACTCCGGTGTGTGTGTGGTCGCTGATCGCGGTGGTGTGGTCGACAGCGTCGATGCGGGCCGTATCGTCGTGCGCGTTTCTGACGCCGAAACGGAGGCCGGGGAAGCTGGTGTGGATATCTACAACCTCACCAAGTTCACCCGCTCCAACCAGAATACCTGCATCAACCAGCGTCCGCTGGTGACGCCTGGCGACGTTATCGCTCGCGGCGACGTTTTGGCCGATGGTCCGTCCATCGATAAGGGCGAACTGGCTCTCGGTCAGAACATGCGTATCGCCTTCATGCCCTGGAATGGCTACAACTACGAGGATTCCATCCTCGTATCCGAGCGTGTGGTGCAGGAGGATCGCTTCACCAGCGTGCACATTCAGGAGCTGACCTGTATCGCGCGCGACACCAAACTCGGACCGGAAGAAGTCACCTGCGATATTCCCAACGTGGGTGAAGGCGCCCTGTCCAAGCTCGACGAGTCGGGTATCGTTTACATCGGCGCTGAAGTGAATGCGGGCGACATCCTGGTAGGCAAAGTGACGCCGAAGGGCGAAACCCAGCTGACCCCGGAAGAGAAGCTGCTCCGCGCGATCTTCGGTGAGAAAGCCTCCGACGTGAAGGACACGAGCCTGCGGGTTCCGACCAGCGTCAAAGGCACGGTCATCGACGTGCAGGTCTTCACCCGCGATGGCGTGGAGAAAGACCAGCGCGCCAAAGACATCGAGCAGCAGCAGCTGGAGCAGGTGCGCAAGGATCTGGGTGACCAGTTCCGCATCGTCGAGGCGGCGACTTTCGAGCGTTTGTCCCGGGCACTTGCCGGACAGGCGGTTGCCAGCGCGCCAAACCTCGGCAAAGGCGCGACGGTGGAACAGGCTTACCTGGCGGAACTGCCGGGTGACGACTGGTTCAAAATCCGCATGGCGGACGATGAGCTCAATGGTCAGATCGAGGCTGCAGAGAACTATCTGAAAGCCAAGCGCGATGAGCTGGAAGAAACCTTCAAGGATCAGAAAAACAAGCTGGAGTCTGGCGACGATCTCGCACCCGGCGTGCTCAAGATCGTCAAGGTGTATCTGGCCATCAAGCGCCGCATCCAGCCGGGCGACAAGATGGCAGGCCGGCACGGCAACAAGGGTGTGATCTCGGTGATCATGCCGGTGGAAGACATGCCGTTCGATGAGAACGGTGAGCCGGTGGACATCGTATTGAATCCGCTGGGCGTGCCGAGCCGCATGAATGTCGGCCAGGTTCTCGAGGCCCACCTCGGTTGGGCTGCGAAGGGTATCGGTGAGACCATCAACCGCATGATCGAACGTCAGGCGGCGGTGGGTGAGCTGCGCGATGAGCTGGTCCGGGTATACAACTCCGTTGGCGAACGCCAGACCGACATCGACTCACTGAACGATGCAGAAGTCATTGAGCTTGCCAACAACCTGCGTGGTGGCCTGCCGATGGCAACGCCTGCGTTCGACGGTGCTGCAGAGGTGGAGATCAAGCGCATGCTCGATATCGCCGGCCTGCCGCAGAGCGGTCAGACGACGCTGTTCGACGGTCGTACCGGCGAGCAGTTCGACCGGCCGGTCACCGTGGGCTACATGTACATGCTCAAGCTCAACCACCTCGTGGACGACAAGATGCATGCACGCTCTACCGGTTCATACAGCCTGGTCACCCAGCAGCCGCTGGGCGGAAAGGCGCAGTTCGGTGGTCAGCGCTTCGGTGAGATGGAGGTCTGGGCTTTAGAAGCGTACGGTGCGGCCTACACGCTGCAGGAGATGCTCACGGTGAAGTCCGACGACGTGACCGGTCGTACCAAGATGTACAAGAACATCGTCGACGGCGACTACCGAATGGATCCGGGTATGCCGGAGTCCTTCAACGTTCTGGTCAAAGAGATTCGAAGCCTCGGCATCGATATGGAACTGGAGACGGAATAAGGAGCTGATATGAAAGATCTACTCAACCTGTTGAAGTCCCAGGGCACGATCGAGGATTTCGATTCGCTGCGCATCGGCCTCGCATCGCCGGAGATGATCCGCTCGTGGTCCTTTGGCGAGGTGAAAAAGCCGGAGACCATCAATTACCGTACCTTCAAGCCGGAGCGCGATGGACTCTTCTGCGCGCGTATCTTCGGCCCCGTGAAGGATTACGAGTGCCTGTGCGGCAAGTACAAGCGCCTCAAGCACCGCGGTGTGATCTGCGAGAAGTGCGGCGTCGAGGTGACCCTCACCAAGGTTCGCCGGGAGCGCATGGGCCACATCGAGCTTGCGAGTCCGGTGGCGCACATCTGGTTTCTGAAGTCGCTGCCTTCGCGCATCGGCCTGCTGCTGGATATGACCCTGCGCGACATCGAGCGGGTTCTGTACTTCGAGTACTTCGTGGTCATCGACCCGGGCCTCACAGATCTCGAGACTGGCCAGCTTCTGAGCGACGAGGAGTATTACACCAAGCTCGAAGAGTACGGCGACGAGTTCGATGCCCGCATGGGTGCCGAGGCGGTGCAGGAACTGCTGCGCGGAATGGATATGGAAGGTGAGATTGCCCGTCTACGGGAAGAGATCCCTGCCACCAACTCCGAAACCAAGATCAAGAAGCTGTCCAAACGCTTGAAGCTCATGGAGGCTTTCCAGCGTTCAGGCAACAACCCGGAGTGGATGATCCTCACGGTGCTGCCAGTGCTACCGCCGGATCTGCGTCCGCTGGTGCCGCTGGACGGTGGCCGATTCGCCACCTCTGATCTGAACGACCTCTATCGTCGGGTGATCAACCGCAACAACCGTCTCAAGCGGCTGCTGGATCTGTCCGCTCCGGACATCATCGTGCGCAATGAAAAGCGCATGCTGCAGGAGGCGGTAGACGCGTTGCTGGACAACGGCCGTCGCGGTCGCGCCATTACCGGCTCCAACAAGCGTCCTCTGAAGTCTCTGGCCGACATGATCAAGGGCAAGCAGGGCCGCTTCCGTCAGAACCTGCTCGGTAAGCGGGTGGATTACTCCGGCCGTTCGGTGATCGTGGTTGGCCCGACGCTGAAGCTGCACCAGTGCGGCTTGCCGAAGAAGATGGCGCTCGAGCTGTTCAAGCCGTTTATTTTCGGCAAGCTCGAGCTGCGCGGCCTCGCCACCACGATCAAGGCGGCGAAGAAAATGGTCGAGCGCGAGACGGCGGAAGTGTGGGACATCCTCGCTGAAGTCATTCGCGAGCATCCGGTACTGCTGAACCGTGCACCCACTCTGCACCGTCTGGGCATTCAGGCGTTCGAGCCCGTGCTCATCGAGGGTAAGGCCATTCAGCTGCACCCATTGGTATGTACTGCGTACAACGCCGACTTTGACGGTGACCAGATGGCGGTGCATGTGCCGCTCACCCTGGAAGCCCAGCTCGAAGCCCGGGCGCTGATGATGTCCACCAACAACATCCTCTCGCCTGCGAGTGGTGAGCCGATCATCGTGCCGTCTCAGGACGTTGTACTCGGCATCTACTACATGACCCGTGAACGCCTCGGCGCGCAGGGCGAAGGCCGCGCGTTCGCTGACGTGGCGGAAGTGCAGCGTGCATACAACACCGACCAGGTGGACCTGCACGCGCGAGTGAAAGTGCGCATCATCGAGGACCTCCTCAATGAGGACGGTCAGCTTGAGCGCAAGCGCACGGTGTACGACACCACCGTCGGCCGGGCGCTGTTCTTCGATATCGTGCCAGCGGGCCTGCCCTACGAGATGGTAAACCAGGCCATGGACAAGAAGGCAATTTCGCGCATCATCAATGCCTGCTACCGCAACGTCGGTCTGAAGGAAACGGTGATCTTTGCTGACCAGCTCATGTACACCGGCTTCCGCTACTCGACGTTGTCCGGCGCCAGCATCGGTGTGGATGACTTTGTCATCCCGGAGGATAAGGCAGCGATCATTGGCGACGCGGAGCGAGAAGTCACTGAGATCGAGGCGCAATACGCATCTGGTCTGGTCACCCAGGGTGAGAAGTACAACAAGGTGGTAGACATCTGGTCGCGCGCCAACGATCTGGTGGCGCGGTCGATGATGGATGGCATCTCCAAAGAGAAAGTCACCTCACGCAACGGGGAAGAGATCGAGCAGGACTCCTTCAACAGCGTCTTCATCTACGCTGACTCCGGAGCGCGGGGCTCACCGGCACAGATCCGCCAGCTCGCGGGCATGCGCGGGCTGATGACGCGGCCTGACGGCAGCATCATCGAAAACGCCATCACGGCAAACTTCCGTGAAGGCCTGAACGTGAACGAGTACTTCATCTCCACGCACGGCGCGCGCAAGGGTCTGGCGGACACGGCGTTGAAAACCGCCAACTCCGGATACCTCACCCGCCGTCTGGTGGACGTGGCGCAGGACGTGGTTGTCACGGATGAGGACTGCGGAACAGAAGAAGGTCTGACCATAGGCTCCATCATTGAGGGCGGCGACGTGGTCGAGCCTTTGATGGATCGTGTGCTGGGCCGTATCGTTGCAAGCGACGTAGTCGATGCCAGTGGCGAGCTCATCATCGAGCGCGGCACCATGCTCGACGAGGCATGGGTAGAGCGGCTGGAAACCCTTGGTGTGGACGAGATCATCGTTCGTTCGCCGATTACCTGCGAAACGTCCTACGGCGTGTGCTGTGCATGCTACGGTCGGGATCTGGCGCGCGGCCATCAGGTCAACGTCGGCGAGGCGGTCGGCGTCATCGCCGCGCAGTCCATCGGCGAGCCGGGTACTCAGCTCACCATGCGTACCTTCCACATCGGGGGTGCGGCTTCACGGGCGACTGCAGTGGACAACATTCAGGTCAAGCATGGCGGCACCGTCCGCCTGCACAACCTGAAGACGGTGCAACGCGAAAGCGGCGAGCTCGTAGCGGTATCCCGCTCCGGTGAGATCGCCGTGGCGGATGAGGTTGGCCGTGAGCGTGAGCGTTACAAGCTTCCTTATGGTGCAGTGATTGCTGTAGGCGACAACCAGCCGGTAGAAGCCGGTCAGGTGATCGCCCAGTGGGACCCCCACACACACCCGATCGTTACGGAGGTGACGGGTAGGGTCGTGCTCGACGACATGGAGGAAGGCCTTTCGGTAAATCGTCAGACGGACGAGCTGACCGGCCTCACTAACATCAGCGTGCTCGATCCCAAGGACCGGCCTACCGCAGCGAAAGATCTTCGCCCGGCGGTGCGCCTGATCAATGAGAACAATGAAGCGGTTCTGCTGCCCGGCAGCGACGTGCCGGCACACTACTTCCTGCCAAACGATGCCATTCTCAGCCTTGAGAACGGCGATACAGTTGGTGTGGGCGACATTATTGCCCGTATCCCTCAGGAAGGTTCGAAGACCCGCGACATCACCGGCGGTCTGCCGCGGGTGGCGGACCTGT
>JAUILW010000969.1 GCA_030432795.1 Gammaproteobacteria bacterium | reverse complement strand
ATCCCTTACGGCTTCGACATGCTCGTCGATATGCACCGGCGGTGCTGGTATGGTTAAGGCTGGCCTATACCGTGAGCGTGCCCAGTTCCAGCGCCTCTCCGAGGGCGCTGTGGATGACTATGGCAACGTATACACGGGCTGGGCCACACTTGCGACCCGCTGGGCTGATCTGCGCGAGCGGACCGGCAAGGAGGCCATTCAGGGCGGCGCGCTGTCCGATGTCGGTCTCGCCACCATGCGGGTGAGGAAGGACAGCACCACCGAGACCATCACGGCTGCGGATCGCGTCGTGGCGCGCGGCTTCACCTGGGCAATCAAGGACGTGATCCAAGTCGATGCGAAAGGGACCATGATCGAGGTTCGGCTGGAGCGCGGGGTGGCGACATGAGGGTCGAGGGAGCCAAGCGCCTCAGCCGCCAACTGAAGGACCTGCCGGTTGAGGTGCAGGCTGAGGTTGCAAAGACGATCCGCCGGAACACCGAAGCGGGCGCGCGGCTTGCTCGTCAGCTTGTCCCGGTGGACAGCGGCGAGCTGCGGGGCTGGATTTTCACGAAATATAACCCCGGCGGCCTGACGGCATCCATCGAGGCCGCGCCCGATACGGCTGCGGCACAGAAGAAGGCTCGGGCTGTAGAGTTCGGTCGCAAGAAGGGAAATCGCGGCACCACCGAGCCTGCCCCCTACATGCGGATCATGCAGTCGCATCTGGGCAAGCGATTCCGCACGAGCATCAAACGAGCGATCAAGAAGGCTGCAAAGCAGGCGGTGAGCGGTGGCTGACGGTTTCGCACTGGCCCTGCAAAAGGGAATCCGCGCTGCGCTGGTCGCGGACAGTGGCATCACGTCGCTCGTCTCGACGCGGGTCTATGATGAGCCGCCGCAGGATGTGACGTTTCCGTATCTGCGGTTCGGCGGCATCGAGCCGAGCGCTTTCGACACGGACACCACCGAAGGCTCGCTCGTCTCACTGTCCCTTGAAGCGCATTCCCGCAGCGCCTCTGGCCGGGTCGAGGCCGTGCGGATCGTGGAGGCTGTCAAGGCTGCCCTGCACCGCCAGGAGGCCTCTGTGACGGTCACGGGGCACACGCTCGTCGAGATGATCTTCCAGACCTACTCGGTCACCCGAGATGGTGAGGGCCGTGGATACACCGCCGTCATCGCTCTTCAAGCCATGCTTGAGGAAACCGCCTAAACTCCCCGCGCCCTGGGCAAGCGCAACTATGGAGGCCGAT
>JAUILW010000184.1 GCA_030432795.1 Gammaproteobacteria bacterium | reverse complement strand
TCGAGTTGACGCCGACCAGCGCAGCCGACGTACCACAACGCTCGCCCGCCATGCGACAAACACCTACCGAGCGAACACTGGCCATGCTCTGGAGCGAGCTGCTTGGCATCCAGGACATCGCTGTCGAGGACAACTTCTTCCTGCTTGGTGGGCACTCGCTTCTGCTCGTGCGATTGAAAGCGCGAATCGACGAGACTTTTGCCTGCGACCTGCCCCTCGCCGCGATGTTCGCATCGCCCACCATCGCCGGCCTGTCCAGTTTGCTCATCGAGCCAGCTCCGATATCCGACCAGGGCTTCATCAGCACGTTGCGCAGCAGCACCGGCGTGGGTCGGGTGGTGTGTATCGGCAGCCAAGTCAAGGAACTGGTGGAGTCTCTGCCTAGCAGCATCGGTATCGCGCAACTGAGCAGCGGCGGTATCGATCCGGTGCGGTTCCATAAACGCGGTATCGCACACGTCGCAACACAATACGCCAGGGCAATCGATGCGCTGCCGGGCGACGAACCCACAGTTCTGCTGGGATACAGCTACAGCGGTCTGCTGGGCATGGAGATAAAACGACGCCTGGTCGGGCGTAGCCCGGTGCACGCCGTGCTGCTGGAGCCATCGCTGCCTGGACGAAGAAAACCCCTGAGCCTCAGGATCAGGATGCGCCGCCTCCTGTCCCGCCTGCGACACCGGCAAGTGCTGCCAGACCCGCAGTCGGATGACGATGCGCTGTGGTATCGCATCGAAGCCACCCTGCGCAAGAACATCGCCGCTCACCGCCACGTCGCCATGAGCGCAGAGGGCGTGACAATCGTCGGCATGGATCACTGGCTGGATGCGTCCGCTGCCGATCTCGCCCGGCTGTTCACAACGCAGCCGAGCCGGGTCTACCTGGGGGACGGTTCGCACGACGAGGTGGTCACCGATCTGCGTTGCGTGCACGCATGGACATCCGCCGTGCGCGATCTTCTTGACGACATGCGCCAGCAGCGAAGATGAAGTTACCCGCGCTGGCGTGGCACCCGCCCCTCGCCACCAACCGTCACGTGGCCTTCGAAGTCGGCTCCGGCGTAGCAGGAGCGACCGGCTCGATCTGTGAATCTGTCGCGAAGCACACCGACGGCCGCACGCCACCAGGATGGTCGAGAAAACGGTTCCTCGAGCACGGCACAGGCCGTCAGCTCTGCAAGCTGGCACAGCGCGCGCTATTGTTACCGCAGATACCGCTGCCGCGACGGGAGGACGGCCCGCCACGGTGGCCTGACGGAACGTGCGGGAGCATCGCTCATACGGATACCCACGCCATCGCCGTGCTGAGCTGCAACACATCGATCCGCGCTCTGGGCGTGGATCTGGAGCGCGCCGATGGCGTTACCCCGGACCTCCACGGAATTATCCTGACGCCAACCGAACAGGCGTCGTGCCCGGCACACGACCCGTTCTACGCCACCAGGATTTTCAGCGCCAAAGAAGCCGTGTACAAAGCGGTGTACCCGATCGAGCAGAAGATCTTCGACTTTCAGGACGTCACCATCGAGTGGTCTGGACCGTACTTCAAGGCCGTAGCGTCAGGCAGCCGCGGGGAGCTGATGAAAGACGGAGTTGGCGTCGTCGCCGCGGTTAACGGTCACGTTGCGACCCTGTTCGTCCTAGCAGCAGCGTCTTCTGCAGCTTGAGGCCTACTGACCAGAACCGAGCCGGAATGTGCCTTGTGTACGCGAGAGCCCGCGCCGTCGTCATGCCCGCACCTCGTGCAGGTGCACGTCGGTCTGCGGATACGGTATCGAGATGCCTGCAGCGTCGAACGCCACCTTCGCCCGCTCGGTGAGATCGAAGTACACGCCCCAGTAGTCACCGGATGCCACCCACACCCGCACCGTGAAGTTGACAGAACTGTCCGCCAGCTCGGAAACCACGACCAACGGTGCCGGCTCCTTCAGGATGCGCCCGTCCGAATCGATCAGGCCGGTGATGACGCCACGCGCCTGGCTGATGTCGTCGTCGTAGCCAATGCCGAACAACAGATCGACCCGGCGCGTGTCCTCCATGGAGTAGTTGGTGATGACGCCGTTGCTGATGGCGCCGTTGGGCACGATGATCACTTTATTGTCGGGCGTCTTGAGCACCGTGTTGAAGATCTGAATATCGCAGACCGTCCCCGATACCCCCTGGGCCTCGACGAAGTCGCCCACCTTGTAGGGCTTGAACAACAGCACCAGTACCCCACCGGCAAAATTCGACAGGCTGCCCTGCAAGGCTAGACCTATGGCCAGGCCAGCGGCGCCGAGAAGCGCGACGAATGAGGTAGTTTCGATACCCACCATGGAGGCCACGCTGATCAGCAGCAGTGCCTTGAGGCCTACGGAACTCAGGCTGCAAAGAAAACGTGCAAGCGTGGCGTCCGCCTGCCGCCCCTCCAGGGTGCGGCGCAACACACCGACAACCCGTTTGATCACCCACAAACCGACGATCAGAACGATGATGGCAAGCAGTACCGAAGGCACGTACTCGATCGCGAGGTTTATGGCCGTATCGGCATACTCGGCCACGCGATCCGGAGAGAGCCAGCCCGCCACGTTCGTTACCTTGTCGTTGTCCATATCGACTCCACTGCGTAAAACGATCGGGCATGGTAAACAACGCAAGCCTCTCTCGCATCGGCCCGTGCTGTTGTACTATCTGCGGATGGCTATCAGCATCGATCCAACCACCGGCCTGAAGCGCTTTGCCACCCGTGCGGCCAAGGCGACCGAACGCATTCAGGGGCAAGGCTACGGCCTGCAGCACAACGCCACGCTCAAAGCGCTCCCCGAAGCACCCGCCGGCGCCGTTTTCAGCGCTGAGGAGCAGGAGAAGTACCGCGCTTACAAGGAGGCGCGCCGAGGCGCGGCCGACTACATGCTCATGGAGGGTGAATTCGCCAGCTACCTGGAGGATGTCTACTCGGAAGCCCCGGTGCCCCGCGAAGCCCTGGACGACACCTGCGAAGTACTGGTCATTGGCGCCGGGTTCGCCGGTCTCCTGCTCTGGTACCGCCTCAAGCAGGCCGGCATCGTCGACGTACGTTTCTGCGAAAAAGGCGGCGACGTGGGCGGTACCTGGTACTGGAACCGCTACCCAGGAGTGGCGTGCGACGTGGAGGCCTACAGCTATCTGCCGCTGCTGGAGGAGATGGGCTACTTCCCCAGCATGAAGTTCGCCAGCGGCTTCGAAATTCTCGAGTACTGCCAATCCATGGCGGAGCGCTTCGGTTTCTACGACCGCTGCCTGTTCCACACCACCGTCGAAAAAACGCAGTGGCACGAAGAGGACAAGCGTTGGACGGTGCATACCGATCGCGGCGACGCCATGCGTGCGCGCGTCGTCGTGCTCGCCAACGGCGTGCTCACCACACCGAAACTCGCACGCATCGACGGCATGGAAACCTTCGAGGGCGATGCCTTCCACACGTCGCGCTGGAACTACCACGTAGACCTCACGGATAAGCGGGTGGGCATCATCGGCACCGGGGCTACCGCCGTGCAGGCGATTCCCGAACTGGCCAAGGTCGCGGGTGAGCTGTATGTCTTCCAGCGCACCCCCTCCACGGTGGACGTGCGCGACCAGCGGCAGACCAGTATTGAGGAAATCAACGCCTGGAAAGATGAACCCGGCTGGGCGCTCGCCAGGCGCAAGCGTTTCTCCCGCATCTCCGCGGGGCGCACAGCCATCCAGGCCAACGACGACTACCTGGCGGGCCGCGTTGCCGACTTCAAGGAACGCAAAGCGCACGCCAACAAGCTCACGCCGGAAGAGCGGGTGCAGAAGCAACTCGACACCAACTTCCGCATCATGGAACAGATCCGCGCTCGTGTAGACGCCATCGTTGAAGACCCGAAGACGGCCGCAGCGCTGAAGCCGTTTTACCCCTACGGCTGCAAGCGGCCGACGTTTCATGACGAGTTTCTACCGACCTTCAACCTGCCGCACGTGCACCTGGTGGACACCGCACCAACCGGCGTGCGCGAGATCAATGCGCAAGGCGTGGTCCACGATGGTCAGGAGTACCCGCTGGACGTGCTGATCTACGCCACCGGTTTTCTTTGGATGGCCACCTCCACCTTCAACATGGTGGTGGGCCGCAACGGCGAGACGCTGAAGCACAAATGGGACACCGGTGGCACCAGGACCTTGCTCGGCATCCAGAGCAGCGGCTTCCCCAACCTCTTCATCATCTCAGGCCCGCAGGGCGGCGGCGGCAGCTTCAATTTCATCGACGCTATTGATCAGCACGTGGACTACATCGTGTGGATGCTCAATGAGATGCGCGCGCGCGGCGCAGAAGCGGTGGACATCACTCCGCAAAGCGAGGCGGAGTACGCAGAGCACTGCCGGCTCGCAGACATGACCACTGCTCCGCTGCGCGATTGCCTGTCCTACTACAACGGCCACGGCGATGCGGAGCCCGGGTCGCTGGCGTACTACGGTGGCGGCTACTGGCACAAGATCCGCATCCGCGCCCAGGAAAGCATGGAGCCGTACCGGTTCGACTGAGGCGCCGCCGAGACCAGGCAGACGCCGCACTTACAATTCCCCTACGCCATATATCAAGAATCTTTACTATCATCCCGATCATCGTTCACTTCGATGGTCGAGCCACCCTTCCCCTTACACATGCAACTCGACCAACTCCAACACCGGGGGCATCTACCGGCGCTCGACGGCCTGCGAGCGATCACGGTGCTGCTGGTCATGGTCAGCCACTATATCGAGCTGCCGGGAGGCAGGTTGGGCGTAAACGGCTTTTTTTACCCTTTCCGGTTTCCTCATCACCTGGCTGCTGCTGATTGAACATCGCCAGCACGGCACGATTTCACTGCCCGCGTTTTTCATGCGCAGAGTGTTCCGCATATTTCCGGCGTACTACGCCTATCTGTTCCTCATCTTCACCATTGAATGGCTGCAGGGTACCCAGAACGTCGCATCTTTCGTGCTGCCGAGTTTTCTCTACTACTTCAACTACTTCGCTGCGACGACAAACGAGCGAATGGGGGAAATTCAGCACCTGTGGTCGTTGAGCGTGGAGGAACAGTTCTATCTGCTATGGCCGCCGGCGCTGCTCCTGCTCATGCGTCTGCGCCCGAGACAGGTCATCTACTGTGTTCTGGCCGCCATCGCCGCGGTAGTGCTCTGGCGTTCCTACGCGTGGCTGGAGCTCGGCTTCGAGGAGCGATATATCTACCGCGCCTTCGACACGCGCTTCGACAGTATTCTGATCGGATGCCTGCTTGCACTGATGCTGGACACCACCCGCCTGCGACACTGGCTGACATTGGTCTCCGGATCTCCCTGGCTGGCGTTACCCGTCGTGGCGGCAATCGTTGTCTCTGTATCAGCAACCGTTGCCAACGCCGACTACGGCTACTGCGTGGGCTTCACGATCGACGGGCTTCTGTTCGCCTGGTTGCTGCTGATATGCGTGCAACACAGCAGCCATCCGCTCCTGAGCTGGCTTGACCTGCGTTGGATGTGCTTCATCGGTGCGATTTCCTACCCTGCCTACCTCTACCACGAGCTGGGTGCAGGTGTGGCACAACGACTGATTCGGCACTGCAGTGAGGCGATCGACGTCGTCCTGCCACACAGCCTGGCAGTCGGGCTCAGCGCCGCCCTGGCTACGGCGGCGACTTTCGGGCTGGCCTACTGCTCGTTTCGATGTGTCGAGCAGCCTATGATGCGCCTGCGCCGGCGACTTCAGACGCCTGGCACCCTGCCATCCAGATTTCCGCCCGCTCAAGCCTGAAGCAGTACCCCACACTGACATATACTCGCGCCTTTAAACGACACTCGCAGGAGCCAACATGTCCTTTCTCGAGCGTACGCGCCACGATCACGTGCTCGTTCTCACCATGTCGAGCCCCGACACCCGCAACGCCCTCACGGGGCCGGACCAGTTCGAGGACTTCGAGCGAACCTGCGCGGAGATCAACGACGACAAGTCCGTGCGCGCGGTGGTGCTCACCGGCGCCGGCAGCGCGTTCTGCGCCGGAGGGAACGTCAAGGACATGCGCGACCGTCAGGGGTTGTTCGCGGGAGACCCATATGATCAGGCCGATGCCTACCGGTCCGGCATTCAACGCATTCCCCGCGCCGTGCACGGCCTCAACGTGCCCATCATCGCGGCGGTGAACGGGCCTGCGGTCGGCGCCGGCTGCGATCTGGCAACCATGTGTGACATCCGCATTGCCAGCAACAAGGCGATGTTCGCCGAGAGCTTTGTGAAGCTCGGCATCATCCCGGGCGACGGCGGCGCCTGGTTTCTGCCGCGAGCGGTCGGCTACTCCAACGCCTGCCTCATGGCCTTTGGCGGCGAGCCCGTGCATGCCGAACAGGCGCTTACCATGGGGCTCGTGTCCATGGTGGTAGAGCCGGAAGCGCTGATGGATCGTGCATTGCAGGTAGCACACAGCATCGCTGCGAACCCACCGCACGCAGTGCGGCTTACCAAGCAGCTGATGCGCGCCAGCGAAAAAGCGAGCCTGAATGAGCTGCTCGACATGTCGGCGGCATTCCAGGCGGTGTGCCACGCGGAACCGGACCATGCCGAAGCGGTGGCCGCAT
>JAUILW010000968.1 GCA_030432795.1 Gammaproteobacteria bacterium | reverse complement strand
GCGACTTTCAGGCCTTCCTGGGCGAGCACAGCGCCGCAGGCCAGACCGTTTACCCCGGCGCCGGCGATGACGATATCGAATGTGGATTCGCTCACTTACATCACTCCACTCACTTAGAAAGCTCCAAATGCTCTTGCGACAGCTATGCCGATGAAATTGGCAATGGCGTAGCCGAATACGCCGCACATGAGTGCGGGGGTGACCAGATGCGTCCAGCCCCGGGCTGAGGCAATGGCCGCGGCAGGGGCGGGGCCCACCATGGCGGCGGCGGAGGCGATGATCATTTCTGCCAGATCGATGCGGAACAGCCGCGCCGCGACCAGCACCACGGCGAGGTGCACGAAAATGATGATCAACCCGTAGAAGAACAACACCACCGCCGTTCCGAGGAATGCCGTGGCGTCCGTGCTGCAGCCGATGACGGCGAAGAAAACGAACATGATGAGCATGCCCAGGGTGAACTCGCCCTCGAGCTTGCCCAGGCGTGCGGGAAAGAGGTTGGCAACCGCAAGGCTCAGGAGGGTGATGATGAGGATGTTGTACTGCGGGTAGCCGCTCCAGGCGCTCACCCAGGAGGCCAGCGCGCAGATGCCGGCGGCCAGCGCCAGGGCGCCGAGGGTGTGCAGCAGCTTCATGTCCTGCACCGTGACTTCGATGTCATTGCTGGTGTCGCCGGTAGCGTCGATGTGGGTCGACGGCACGAAGCGGCGCAGTAAAGCGATAGAAGGGAGTGCGGCCAGCGACATCAAAGCAATGACGCTCACCGGCGAGCTGGCGCCCATGGCCACGGCGAATTCTTCGGATGTCATCTCCAGCGCTTCGCTGACCGCCACAAAGTTCACCGCGCCGCCGATCCAGCCGGCGGTATACACGCCTGCCGCTTTGGCACCAATGGCGCCGAGGTCCAGCAGCAGAAAGCCAATGAGCGCGCCGAGCACGGTGCCGGCAGCGGCGAAAGCAAAGCCGAACAGCACCCTGCCGCTTTCACGAAAGATGCGCCGCATGTCCGCTTTGAACAGGAGCAATGGAATGGCCATGGGCATCAGCGTGCCGCCCACCAGGCCGTAAGCCGGCGCATCGAGAGGTACGATGCCGGTGTTGCCGAGCAGGATGCCGAGGCTGATCACCCACACCACGCCGCTGACCTTGCGGCCCAGCGCGTTGCCCTCTACCCAGAAGCCGAAAAATGCAAGCCCGAGGAGTACTGCGGCAATGGCGAAATGGTCGTCTGCGCCG
>JAUILW010000967.1 GCA_030432795.1 Gammaproteobacteria bacterium | reverse complement strand
TGAAGTGGTCCAATAGCAACGGACACCCCTGTTAAGCCACACTGATGGGACAGGAGGTGTTGATGAGTAAGGGTACACGACGGCGGTACTCCGAAGAATTCAAGGCGGATGCCGTGAATTTGTTAGAAGCCCACGGGTACAGGGTTGCCGAGGCGGCCCGGCGGCTGGGAATTAATCGCAGCATGCTGAATCGTTGGCGGCGCGAGCGCCATGAGCCGGGACCCGGAGCTTTGGGCCGCCCCAGCGAGGATGAGCGCGATGCGGAGCTGCGCCGGCTCCGCGAGGAAGTGCGCAAGCTGCGCATGGAAAAGGAAATTTTAAAAAAGGCGGCAGCCTTCTTCGCCAGCGAGTCGAACTGAGATACCGGTTCATCGAGGCGGAGAAGGCGAATTATCCGGTGAGCGTGCTGTGTCGGGTCATGCAGGTCTCGCGTAGTGGTTTTTACGACTGGCGCCGGCGTGATGATGTCGCCCCACACCGAGCGATGTTGATCGAGCGTGTCCGGGCCATTCACTGGCGCCTGCGCGGCAGTTACGGCAGCCGTCGCGTGGCCAAGGCGTTGCAGCGCGAGGGTTACCCAGTGGGTCGCCACCAGGCGCGCAGCCTCATGCGTGAGGCCGGAGTCGAGTGCCGGCAGCGCCGACGCTGGCGATGTACAACGGACAGTGGCCATGATCGGCCACTGGCGCCGAATCGGCTGCAGCGGGAGTTTCAGGTCGCTGAGCCCAACCGCGTGTGGGTGGCCGATATTACGGCGATCTGGACCCTGGAGGGCTGGCTGTACTTGGCAGCGGTGCTGGATTTGCACGATCGTCAGCTGGTGGGCTGGGCGATGGCTGCCCATATGCGAACGGAGCTGGCGCTGCAGGCCCTGGAGATGGCTATGGGACGACGACGCCCCGCGCCGGGGCTGATCCACCATTCGGATCGCGGCAGCCAATATGCGGCTACGGACTATCGCAACAGGCTCGACCAGCACGGTCTGCTGGCCTCCATGAGTCGTAAGGCCAACTGTTGGGACAATGCCGTGATGGAGCGCTTCTTCGGCTCCTTGAAAAGCGAGTGGACCGACAGCCAGCGCTATATAACTCGCACACAGGCCAGGCAGGACATCATCGAGTACATCGAAATGCACTACAACAGCGGTCGACTCCATTCGACACTCGATTACCTTACCCCGAGGGAAAAGGAACTGGCCGCTGCTGCGTAAATCGGTGTCCGTTGCGACTTGACCAGAACA
>JAUILW010000183.1 GCA_030432795.1 Gammaproteobacteria bacterium | reverse complement strand
AGCGCGCCCAGGTAGGCACCGCCTACAAACACGAAGGCGCGGAAGTCGCACGCCAGCTCGGCTATTCCCTGGTGCAGGGTGAAGTGAAAACGCATCGGGTTAGCGCATGGCGGGATTGCTTCGAACAACACCCTGAGGCGTTTGTGTTCTGCTGGCGCGGCGGCGAACGCTCGGCAATCGCACAGCGCTGGCTGCTGGATACCGGTATCGAAGTACGCCGTGTGCAAGGTGGTTACAAAGCGCTGCGCCAGCTGTGCCTCAAGGCGCTCGACCTCACCAACGCCGAAGCGTCGTTGTGGTGGGTGCTTGCCGGCCGCACCGGTTCTGGTAAAACCGAACTGCTGCGCGAACTGCCATTCGCCATCGACCTGGAAGGCCTCGCGGCGCATCGAGGCTCCGCCTTTGGTGCGCGCGCCGAACCGCAACCATCACCCGCCACGTTCGAAAATCACCTCGCCTGCGAGCTCCTGCGCCACCGCGGGCAGCCCATCGTCCTGGAAGACGAAAGCCGCACCATCGGCAGGCTGGCACTGCCGGAGTCGGTGCACGCCGCGATGCAGCGCTCGCCAGTCGTGCTCCTCGACGTACCTTTCGAGCAGCGTGTGGCCAACATACGCAGAGAGTACATCGACGAGCCCCTATTCGAAGGGCGTGAGGAGGCGACACTACAGGGTCAATACCGCGCAGCCATTACGCGCATCGAACGAAGGCTGGGAGGAGCCCGCTGCCGTGAAGTCGCCGCAGAACTCGACAGGGGTTTTATCACCGGTAGCCACGAGGGTTGGATCGCCCGTCTGCTGGAGTGGTACTACGATCCGATGTACGACTACCAGCTTGCCAAGAAGCAGGCGCGCATCCGTTTCACAGGTGATGCGCGAGCCGTGCGCAGCTATCTCACAGAACGCGTCAGTGATCGTGGTCGTGACCGTGTGGCCGATGACGATAGGCCTCGCTCCGCACGTTCAGCGCGGACAGGTCGATGACACCCTTGCGGGTTAGCAGGGCTTCCAGCGCCGCCTGAAATCGCTCGTAGTATGCGTATGGAGCGCCGTGGTCTGTTTCATGCGCAGCAATCTCATCGATCAGAGCCGATTGGAACTCAGACCACTGAAATGCGCCGGCGTCGCACAACGCGTTGGCCATGGCAAACACGCGGCCCTGCCACGGCGCTTCGAAGGCCAGCTCACCGTTGGTCATCGGCGGAGCAGCAGCGCCGTCGAGCTCTCGCACCGTCATTGCACGAGCGCCACGCCGATCATCGCATCTCTACCCACTGCTGCAGCCCTCGCCGTCTCATCCGCGGTCAACAGCCGTTCCGGCATCTGCGGCAACACCATGTAGCGCACTTCGGCGCTGGAGTCCCACACGCGAATTTTCTTGCTATCCGCCACCTGCAGGCCGAACTCCTCGAGTACCCGCCGTGGCTCGCGCACGATGCGTGACCGGTACGCGGGGTCTTTGTACCACTTGGGCGGCAAACCCAGCATCGCCCAGGGGTAACAGGAGCACAGTGTGCACACTACGACGTTGTGCACCTCGTCGGTGTTCTCCACCACCACCAGCTTGTCAACCTGGCCGCCTTCGAATTGATATTCGGCGATTGCCTCCGTGGCATCGTTCAGCAGCCTGGCTTTGAAGTCCGGCTCTGTCCAGGCGCGGGCAACAACGCGTGCGCCGTTCATCGGTCCCACCCGCTCATTGAACATCTCGATGATCGCGTCGAGCTGCTCCGGTGCAAACACCCCCTGCTCCACCAGTAGGTCTTCAAGCGCTTCGGCGCGCAGCGCCGGTGTGGAAACTTCGCTCACACTACCTCCAGATAACTCTCGAACAGATCGAGACACACCTCGATGCCGCCATCACAATCCGCGCCCCACAGCTCCTCACCCGAAAATTGCACCGTGTATAGATGCTCCGGCTGTTCGCCCTTTCCGTGCGCATGTGAATCAGGAAAAACCCACCCGCCGTGCAGCGCTTTGATGATGCCCTGACGGCCGCGCGCGTAACCCGGAAGCCGAGTGTGCCCAGGTTTGCCGTGGGTGGCGGTGCGCACCAGTTGACCAACAGCGTATGCGGGAGCAGTTTCCAGCGATCGGGCAGCGTGCATCGGCCCGTCGCCGCGCTCGAACCGCTCCGGCGGTGTCGCAGGCCTGGCCGCCCGGCGACTGACCTGGTCAGCCTCGAGCAATGCTGCCTCTACGAGCGCTGTTTCCAGCGCCCCCAACCAGCGACCGAAGTAGCCATCCTCGAGGTAGGCCACTGGATCGATCCGTTCGATAGTGTGCCGAAAGTGGTCGAGGTTGATGAAGGCGCCTGCCCCAAAAGCGCTCTGCACCATGGCGAACACACGGCCCTCCCAATGCTCGTGGAAGGCGTGATCATTCGGCGCAACTTCTACCGGCCCGAAGCCCTGTTTGCCGCCGAGGTCGTGTACGCCATCCATCAGTTGCCCAACGAGTCCTGGAGAACGGGAATGCCGTCGTCGTCTTCATGCAAGGGCATGCTGAATACATGGGTGCCTGCCCCCACTCGATGCTCAGTACCATCCGGCATCTGTACCTTTGCCTCGCAACCGCAAGGGACCACAACCCGCAGGGTAAATCGCTCCGCATCGAGATCCCACGACACATCGTAGCGGCCATGCGCCGAGTCGTAGTGCGCGACCACATGCGCCAGCGGCGCGCCTTCCGGAAACTGCCCGCCAAACGGTGCCTTCGGCGCAATCACTACGTGTCTGTAGCCAATGCCTTCCTCAGACAGTTCAGGGTTCTCCTGAATACCGGCCACGTGCCGAAACAGGAATGCCAACGCGGAAACACCCAGCGCATCTGTCCCTGCCCGCTCACCCGCAACCAGCCCCCCTAACCAGGAGGGTTTGCTGGTCTGCAGCAGCAGTGCGTACGCGAGATCCAGGCGCGATTCGCGCCCAAGCACATCGAGCAACCGATCGGCGAGCAGCGGATGCACACAACGATGGTAGCGGCTGGCCACGATGTGCCGTTCGAGTCGAGTCATGGCCAAGGTGCGTTCGCCGCCTTCCAGCAGATCGAGATCGAGCGTCAGCACGCAGGCGGTAGGCGTATCTCCCACTACCGCCCCGTCCGGCGTCACGAAACGCCGCCGGAACGCTGAGCGAATGCGCTGCGCCAGACCATCGAAGCTCTCCATTTCGCCCAACCGGCCGAGCACGCCGCTCATGCGGGTGGCCAGACGGGCGGACTCATAGAACAACGCAGTGGCCACGAGGTCTTCAGGTACGGAGCCGTCGAAATCTGCTCCAGACCTCGTACAGATCAATCCTGCCTGCGTATTCTGCAGGTGGTGCAGAAACCGGCGGAGCACCACAAACGCCTCATCAACGACGCGCCGATCGCCGTATACGCGATACAACGTCCACACCGCTCGGGCAAACACCAAAACGCCGATCACGTTGGTCTCCGCCGTTGGAGGCTGCGCGTTGAGCGGAGCACCTTGCGCTATAGGCGCACGCACTGGCGGGAAAACGCACAACGGCACATCCCGGTCGGCGTGTTCTGCGCACATGGCTCGCACCCAGCGTTGCAGCCAGGCTGCCGCATCGTAGGCATGAGGTACCGCGCCCAATAAGGGCAGCAGCGCAGACACCTGCCCCGTCCGCCGCTGGCGGTCGATACCATCGAGCGGCACATCCAGCAGCACGTTGTCGATAGACCGGCGACAGTAGTCGAAGTAGCGATTGAGGAAGCTGTGGTCCGTGTCCAGGCCACTCACCGGCAGCAGGTTCGCTCCCACCTGCTGGAAGTGAACATCCGCGATGGCGTCAGCGGCCACATCACCTTCAAATTCCAGCCAGCGGGCGCCGTGCAACGAGAACAGGGGGGCAAACACTTCCTCGACGCCGCCTCGGGCAGTGTAATCATCGCCAGCGAAGAACACGGGCTCTCCGTGTTCGTCTGCATTGCAGGCGTAGCGCACAGCCAGATAGTCGCCGTGTGCTGCCCTGAGTGTCACGCTCACCTGGCCGAACATCGCGGCACCGAGGTCAGCCCGCCAGCGTCGCAAGCCGTGCGCGCCCGGAGCCATCTGCCGGAGCAACGGAGCAACTGACACGCGCTCCATCGGCACCAGCGGAGTCGCAGCCAACCCAACGACGCCCCCAGCCGGTATTTCCACTTCCTGCACCGGTTGCCAGAGCTGCCCGCCCACCTCCGCATGACGCGCGTCTATGCTTTCTCCGAGCACAACGTCGCTCGCCAGGATACCGGTGGTCTGCCACTGCCAATCGATATCGGTGCAGATGCAGGATTCTGCACCCAGCTTATCGACCCAGCGCAGCTCGGCGGCAAACCGCGCCTGACGACCGTAGTGTTCGCGGGTCACCCCATCAACCGCACCGGCGTACCATCCGTCGCCCAGCAACACCTCAATCTGGTTCTCGCCGCGTTTCAGCATCCCGCCAACGTCCACCAGCCGGGCGCTCACACGCCGGGCAAACGACGTCCACCCTGGCGTCAGCGTCAACCCCCCAACGAGCTCGCCGTTGACCCGGACGGCCACCACCCCGAGCGCACTGATGGCCAGACGCGCACGCGCCGGCTCTTCATCGAGATCAAACGACCGTCGGAAAACGCACACCGGCAGTCCGCGGCTGCGGCTACCGGCTATTGACGCGGACACCCATCGAGCGTGCTCCATGGGCCGCCATAACTCGAATACGGCTACCTCGCTCCAGGCACCCGGCAACCCGTCGCTGTCGAAGGTTCGCACTCGCCAGAACGCCGAAGAAGCCGCGACGGGCAGCGCACCACCGTAGACAACAGCGATGCGATCGCCGCTGGCAACCCGGCCGGTATCCCAAAGATCCGGCTCGCCGAAAAGCGCTTCATGCGTAGACGCCACCTGGATCTGGTATGCGGACTGTACTTCGGCCTGGCGGTCATCGCCGCTCCACCAGGACAGCCTCGGCACATCGGCGTCGATGCCGATTGGCTGACTGACGAACTCTACGCTCAAACGTGTGGGTGCTGCGCTCACGGTGTCCATCCGTAGCGCCTTGTCTGGTTCATAATGCTCATGCGCGTATTGTCACACGTCCTTCGAGCAATTCCACGTGTGCCGTGAAGATCTCGCGAAGCCAGCCCTGCAGCAGTTGCACTCGGGAATCACCGCGCAGGGCAGGATGCGCGAGCAGCCAGAAATCCGCTCCGAACAGGGGCTCGCCTCCCACGCGGGAAGCTCCGGGAAGCACATCGCCAACGATGCAAGGCATGGCAGCGGCACCGAGCCCACCCATCAGTGACGCCTGCAGGGCGAGCAGGCTGCCAGCTGTATGCTGCACCGGAAGGTTGGGAAAATCACGCGCCCTCAAGCGCTCCGTAAGGCCGCCATCTGCGTCCGCCCCACCCTGCCAACCAACAAAAGCATCGGGTGCTGTGGAAACGCTGTAGCAAGCCATGGCAAAGCGCCCCAACGATTGGCCAATCAGGTCAAGATCCGGCGCATCCGTTACCCGCAAGGCCACATCGAGCTGCTCACGCGACACCTCCGCCCCCCGCGATGCCGGTACAAGCGACAGGCGGAGCCCGGTTTCCGTACGACACCGGGCAAAAAACTCCTGCATCAAGGTCGATATCAGCAGCGCGTCAGGCACCTCCAGGCGGAGGGGCTCATCGCCGGGTGATGACACACCACGCAGGCGCGCTTCCATCTGCTCCAGGCGCTCGGCAACCTCCCGCGCCTGCGATACGACGGCCGCCCCGTCCGCTGTGAGGGTCAAGCGGCGCTGCGTGCGTTGGAATAACGCGGTTCCCAGGCGTATCTCGAACTGCTCCAGACGCCGGCTGACCGTCGATGCGTGCACGCCGAGATGTCGCGCCGCAGCTCGAACACTGCCCGCCTCCGCCACAGCGGTGAAAAACTTGTAGTCATCCCAGTTCATGGCACTTCCCACTATCCGCAACGCCCGCCATGAAAACTGCCACGAATCCACACATGATGCAAATTCGCAACACCATGTTGCGTTACTAGTGGTTGCACAGCCTGTTACTTAGGGTAACATTCGCTTCGTAGACAGTTTCGAGGGATACCCGGCTTCCTCCCTCCCCTCCCTTCCCGACGGGTATCCCTCACATTTCTGACCGGCGGCTAGGGGCGACAACCTCGCCCCAGCCGCCCGATTCCAACCCTTCGATCATCTCCACAACCACGCCGGATTAGCGTTGTGAGCCACCTACTGTTGGTTCAGATTTCACACGGGCCGGCATCCCCGCCAAACCCTACTAGCCACCTTCATCAAAGCGGCTCAAAAAACCGCCATGCACCAAGAGATTGCGCTCGGCGAGAAACAACTGCTCGGAGCGCCGCTACAGGTAAACGGCGCACAGGAAATTGTCACCACGCCAGCGGGATTCGTCGCGCGCCGGCTGCCCGCATGGACCAAGCCGCTATTGCCGGCGGAGTTGAATCGAGTCGTGCAGATGCCCGCCGGCGTGAGAATCTGTTTCGAAACAGACGCAGACACCCTGTCTGTGGAGACCCAGCTCGGCTTCGTATACACGTTACCCAGATCCCCGCCGGTGGCCGCCATGGATCTGGAGATAGACGGCGAGGTGCGCACCATAAGGCAGCGCAAAGGTGACCACTGGCTGCTCGACAGCCGCGCGCCTTCCGGCTTCCGCTTCAAGCCGGGTCCTTCCGCCA
>JAUILW010000966.1 GCA_030432795.1 Gammaproteobacteria bacterium | reverse complement strand
GTTCACCACCAGGCCGAGCACGGCAATGCTGAGCGCTGGTATTGCCTGCATGGGCTCGGGATTCTGCAAACGCTGTACTGCTTCCCAGAGGATGAACAGCACCAGGGCAGCCAGGGTAAGACCGTTGACGAAAGCCGCAAGCACCTGGGCGCGGTGGTATCCATACGAGAGCGCCTGATTCTGGCTGTTGTGTGTCAGGTGCGCGGCGTACCAGGCGAGGCCCAGCGCCGTGGCGTCGAGGAACATGTGCCCCGCGTCGGCGATGAGGGTAAGCGAGTTGACGAGCCAGCCACCCACGGCCTCGACGAGCATGAAACCGGCTATGAGCGCAAAAGCCCGTTTCAGCGTTGCTTCGGAGCCGTGATGATGCGCGTGAGCCAATCCGGAATCCCTGGTGTTGTCTGCAGCGCGGATTATAGCGGTAACGGGCTGCGAATCGTCGGCAGAGAAGGTAGGGTTGGAGAGCGTCTTCACAATCGAGGTTTCGAAATGGTTCGCTTGCTGAGCATGGTTGTCCTCCTATCTGCTGCCGTACATGCGCCTGCAACACCGTTGGATAGGCTTCAGCTACCAGCAGGAATGCAGGTCGAGCTGGTTTCTGATGCGGTGGAGAATGCACGCCAGATGGCGCTCGACGCGGATCGGGGGTTTCTCTATGTCGGCACGCGGCGCAAAGGGGTCGTCTATCGCGTGGCGCTCGACAGTGGAGAAGTCACTGTGATCTCACGCGGTCTGATCATGCCCAGCGGCATTGCCCTGGACGCGAGCGGGCGGCTGTACATCGGTGCGCTCAACGAGGTACGGGTCATTGCGCAACCGCATATTCAGAGCACTCCGACCCGAGGAGATCTTCTCACCGATCAGCTGCCGACAGAACGCCATCATGGCTGGAAGTATCTTCGTTTCGGGCCGGACGGCCAGCTCTACCTCAGCGTTGGCGCGCCATGCAATGTGTGCCTGGAAGAGGATCCACGGTTTGCATCGATTCTGCGCATGGACCCGGCGACCGGCGGGACCCAAGTCATCGCCCACGGTGTGCGCAATTCTGTTGGCCTTGCGTTTCATCCGCGCAGCGGCCGCTTGTGGTTCACCGACAACGGTCGCGACATGCTCGGCGACGATGTGCCGCACGAGGAGCTGAACGAGCTCGTCACCGAGGGCAGCCACTATGGGTTTCCATTCGAACACGCAGGATCGCTGCGTGATCCGGAATACGGGTTGCAGGCGGGTGATCGTCAGTTCGAACAACCGA
>JAUILW010000965.1 GCA_030432795.1 Gammaproteobacteria bacterium | reverse complement strand
GCACATGGCTCCAGGGTCACGTAGACATCCGCGCCACGTGCATCGCCGTCCAGCCGGGACAGGGCATGCACCTCGGCATGCGCTTCGCCGGCCTGCTGTGTCCAGCCCTCGGCAAGGATGTTGCCGTGGCGGACGATGACGCAGCCCACGCGGGGATTGGGGTCGCTCAGGTACAGGCTGTTGCCGGCCAGGGCCACGGCCCGCAGCATCAGTTCCTCGTCGCGTCCGGCCACCTCAACGCTTGCGCCGTCGACGTCGGCCGTTTTCGAGAAAGCTCAACTGCGTGGCCGCATCCGGCGACGTGCCGCTGCGCAGGCGATCGAGTTCCTCGCTGAAGGCGTCCAGGTCCTGGAAGCGGCGGTAGACCGAGGCAAAGCGCACGTAGGCGACGTGATCGATGTCGCGCAGTTCGATCATGATCCATTCGCCAAGCGCCTTGGAGAACACTTCCCGTTCACCGCTCTCGGTGCACTTGCGCAGGATGCGCCGGATGCCCTGCTCCACCACCTCGGTGTTGATCGGCCGCTTCTCCAGCGCCCGCATCATGCCGCGACGCAGCTTGTCCTCGTCGAAGGGCTCGCGCGAGCCGTCGTTCTTGATCACCCAGGGCATGGCGATCTCTGCCCGTTCAAAGGTGGTGAAGCGCTCGCTGCAGTGCTGGCACTCGCGGCGGCGCTTGACGCTGGCGCCGTCGTCTCCGATACGCGAATCCACGACCCGGGTGTCGTCGGAATTGCAGTAGGGACAGCGCATGGGCCTGGCGGTTGCGTTGGCGGGTGACGACCGCGCCTCAGGGCGCCGGGTCCGCCTCGGCGCCCTCCTTCTTCACCGGCAGCATGTCCTCGCGGGTGATTCCCAGCACCAGCGCGGCCGGCGTGGCAACGAAGATGGAGGAATAGGTGCCGATGACGATGCCGACGAACAGGGCGGTGGCGAATCCGCGGATGGCCTCGCCACCGACCAGCAGCAGGGCGAGGATCACCAGCAAGGTGGTGCCGGAAGTCAGGATGGTCCGGCTCAGGGTCTGGTTGATGGATTCGTTCATCACCGCGACCCGGTCGCCCTTGCGCATCTTGCGGAAGTTCTCGCGAATGCGGTCGAAGACGACGATGGTATCGTTCAGCGAGTAGCCGATGACGGCCAGGAAGGCTGCCAGCACCGCCAGCGAGAACTCGATCTGGAACAGTGCGAAGAACCCCACCGTGAACAGCACGTCGTGCACCAGCGCAACCACCGAGGCCACCGCGAACTGCCA
>JAUILW010000964.1 GCA_030432795.1 Gammaproteobacteria bacterium | reverse complement strand
GGCTTTGAGGTGCAGGTAGACGGTACCAGCGCAGGCACGTTCAGCTACAGCGGGACGGGCACGACTACGGTTCAGATACCGATAGCCGGCGACGGGCAGCCGCACGATATCCAGATTACGGATTTGGAAGACGGCGCTTGTACGGCAGCCGCCAGCCTGACGACGACCGACTGCACCATCCCCTGCGCTATAACCAACCTAATGGCCAGCACCGGCGGCAGCGCCGTGCACACGGTCAACGTGGAAGACTTCGCCTTCAGCCCGCAGAGCATCACCATTGCTGCGGGGGACATCGTGGAATGGGCATGGACCGGCACCGTTGCCCACACCGCAACATCAGATGCCGCCTCCGGCCCGGACAGCTGGGACAGCGGGCTGCTCGGCCAGGGCGCCGTATACCAGTCACCGGTACTGAGCGCCGGGGTTCACCCGTACTACTGCATCCCGCACGGCGGCCCCGGCGGCCAGGGCATGGCGGGCACCATCACGGTGCAGGCGGACTGCACGAACGGGCAGGTGCAGGCGAACCTGAGCTTCAGCGGCAGCGGCACGGGCGTGGACGGCTACGAAGTGCTGGTGGACGGGGCCCTGGCGGGCACCTTCGCTTACGATGGCAGCGGCCAGAACAGCGCCTCGGTGCCGGTCTCCGGCGACGGCGGCACGCATACGATAACGGTGCGGGATGCAGCGGACAACAGCTGCAGCGCCTCCACCACATTGACCACACCGGACTGCAACGCGCCAACCTGCCAGCTGAGCGTTTCGGCGGAAGAGACGGGCGGCTGTTCGGGCGGTAATGTGACCGCCACGCTGACGGTATCAGACGCAGGCGGCAGCGCCCTGGGCTTTGAGGTGCAGGTAGACGGCGCCACCGCAGGCACGTTCAGCTACAGCGGCACAGGCACGACTACGGTACAAATACCGATAGCCGGCGACGGGCAGCCGCACGATATTCAGGTTACGGATTTGGAAGACGGCACCTGTACGGCATCGGCTAGCCTGACGACAAGCGATTGTGCTATCCTCTGCGCTATAACCAACCTGATGGCCAGCACCGGCGGCAGCGCCGTGCACACGGTCAACGTGGAAGATTTTGCCTTCAGCCCGCAGAGCATCACCATTGCTGCGGGCGACATCGTGGAGTGGGCGTGGACCGGCTCCGTTGCCCACACCGCAACATCAGACGCCACCTCCGGGCCGGACAGCTGGGACAGCGGGCTGCTCGGGCAGGGCGCCGTGTACCAGTCGCCGGTACTG
>JAUILW010000182.1 GCA_030432795.1 Gammaproteobacteria bacterium | reverse complement strand
GCGCATGAGCACCCAGGATCTGGACGCGCTGTTCAAGCGCCTCGAACAAGCACAAGCCGAGCGGCGCCTGCCACCTGTGCAGGACTGGCATCCGCAGCGGACCGGCACCATTGACATCGTCATTCGCGCGGATGGCACCTGGCTGCATGAAGGTGGCGAGTTCAAGCGCCAGGCCCTGGTGCGGCTGTTCTCCACCGTCATGCGGCGGGAGGAGGATCGTTACTTTCTGGTGACCCCGGCGGAGAAGCTCGAAATTACGGTCGAAGACGTGCCGTTTCTCGCGCTCGACTTCGAGTGCCGGGGGCAGGGTGACCGGCAGGAGCTGATCTTCACTATCAACAGTGGTGACTACGTCGTTGCCGACGGATCGCATCGGCTATGGATGGAAGAGGATCGGCCGTATCTGCACGTCCGCGATGGGTTGATCGCGCTCATCAATCGGCCGGCATTCTACCGGCTGATGGAGCTTGCCGAAGCGGAAGCCGACGGCTGGTTTATCACCAGCCGCGGCACGCGTTTCCCGCTCGCCTGATCGGCCTACATGTTGGGGTAGTTCGGCCCACCGGCACCTTCGGGCACCACCCAGGTAATGTTCTGGGCCGGGTCCTTGATGTCGCACGTCTTGCAGTGCACGCAGTTCTGCGCGTTGATCACGAACTTCGCCCCATCGCCTTCGTCCACGACCTCGTACACGCCAGCCGGGCAGTAGCGCTGAGCAGGTTCGTCGTACATCGGCAGGTTCTTGGCGATCGGTACCGATGCATCCGCAAGGGTGAGGTGGCAGGGCTGGTCTTCTTCGTGATTGGTGTTCGATAGGAACACGCTCGACAGCTTGTCGAACGACAGCACGCCGTCTGGTTTCGGATAATCGATCTTCCGGCTCTGGGCCGCGGGCTTGAGTGCGGCATGGTCCGGCGTTGGATCGCTGAGGGTCCAGTTGGCACCGCCAAACCAGCTTTCCACCAGCGACACGGCGCCGCCTACCAGCATGCCGAGCTTGTGCAGGTTGGGGCCGGCATTGCGGGAGCGATGTAGCTCCTCAAACAGCCAGCTCGCTTCGAAACGATCCTTGAAGCCGCCGAGCTCGGTGTATGCCTCGCCGGCAGCGAGGGCTTCGGCGATGGTTTCCGCTGCCAGCATGCCGGACTTCATGGCGGCGTGGCTGCCTTTGATCTTCAGCACGTTGAGGAAGCCCGCATCGTCGCCCACGAGGATGGCGCCGGGCAGCACGTTCTTCGGCAGGGCCTGCAAGCCGCCTTTGACGATGGCACGGGCACCGTACGACACCCGCTTGCCGCCTTCGAGCACGGACGCGATGCGGGGGTGGTGCTTCCAGCGCTGGAACTCATCGAACGGCGAAAGGTGCGGGTTGGAGTACGACAGGTCGACGATCAGGCCCAGCGATACCTGGTTGTTCTCCAGGTGGTAGAGGTACGAGCCGCCCGTGGGGCCGCCGGTTCCGTGGCCTAAGGGCCAGCCCATGGAGTGCATGACACGCCCTGGCACGTGCTTGTCCGGGCTTATGTCCCAAAGCTCCTTGAATCCGATGCCGTAGTGTTGCGTACCGGAGTCGGCGTCGAGCTTGAACTGCTCGATCAACCGTTTGCCGAGATGGCCCCGGCAGCCTTCGGCAAACACGGTGTACTTGCCGAGCAGCTCGTATCCGGGCGTGTAGGTGCCTTTCTGCTCGCCTTCGCGGCTCACACCCATGTCGCCGGTGACGATGCCCCGCACGCTGCCGTCGTCGTTGAACAGCACGTCAGACGCGGCGAAACCCGGAAACACGTTCACACCCAGATTCTCTGCCTGCTCACCAAGCCAGCGGCACAGGTTGCCGAGGCTGATGGCATGGTTGCCGTGATTGTGCGTGTCCGCAGGCACGAACATGCTGGGCAGTTTGATGCCGACGTCGTCGTTGGGGAAGTAGTACACGTCGTCTTCGGTGACGGGGTTGTTTACCGGCGCGCCCATGTTGCGCCAGTCAGGAAACAGCTCATTCAGCGGCCGTGGCTCGAAGATTGCGCCTGACAGAATGTGCGCGCCGATCTCGGAGCCCTTTTCGACTAGACAGATGCTGATCTCGTTGCCGGTCTCTGCGCTGATCTGCGCTAACCTGCACGCCGTTGCAAGCCCCGACGGGCCGCCGCCGACGATGACTACGTCGAATTCCATCGATTCGCGCTCGTTTTCCATCTTCTCCAAGTCCTGTTCTTATTGAGGTAAGCGTGTGAGGTGAGAGTTGAACTTTGAAACTGTAATTTTGTAACGTGCTCAAGCAAATGCTGCACTGCATTATAACGCCTTGACCCCAAATGGGGGGGCAGCGACAATGTGCCGCCCATTTTTTGGGATGTGCACACCGGGCCATTTGCGGCCCGTTTTTTTGTGACTGATTTTATCGTTAGAGGGCTACATGAAGGTACTGGTACCAGTGAAGCGTGTGGTCGATGCAAACGTGAAGGTTCGGGTGAAGCCCGACAACTCGGGCGTCGATCTCAACAACGTGAAGATGGCGGTCAACCCGTTCTGCGAAATTGCCATTGAAGAGGCCGTGAGATTGAAAGAGGCGGGCAGCGCTTCTGAAGTGATCGCGGTATCCGTGGGTGCGGGCAACTGTCAGGAGCAACTGCGTACGTGCCTGGCACTCGGTGCCGATCGTGCCATCCTGGTGGAAACCGATGTCGATCCCCAGCCGCTCGGCATCGCAAAGGCGCTTGCGGCGCTGCAGGAGAAGGAGGGTGCAGAACTCGTTATCTTCGGCAAGCAGAGCATCGACGGTGACAATGCGCAAACCGGGCAGATGTTCGCAGCACTCACCGGCATGTCACAGGCAACGTTTGCGTCTGAAGTGAAGGTGGGTGACGGCAGGCTCGAGGTCACTCGCGAGATCGATGGTGGCCTGCAGACGCTGAGCATCAAACTGCCGGCCGTGGTCACGACCGACCTGCGTCTGAACGAGCCGCGCTATGCGTCGCTTCCGAACATCATGAAAGCGAAGAAGAAACCGCTGGACGTGATCAGCCCCGCGGACCTCGGCGTCGACCTGACGCCCACGGTGGAAGTGCTCAGTGTCGAGCCACCTGCCGAGCGTAAAGCCGGCATCATTGTGGAAACGGTTGAAGAGCTGGTCGACAAGCTCAAGAACGAAGCGAAGGTGATCTCATGAGCGTGCTGGTAGTAGCAGAACACGATAACAACGAGCTGAAAGGGGCGACTCTGGTAGCAGTTGCCGCGGCGCAAGCCATTGGCGGTGATGTGGATATTCTCGTTGCCGGCAGCGGCTCCGATGCGGTTGCACAGGCTGCGGCGAAGGTTGCGGGTGTGAGCAAGGTGTTGCACGCAGACAATGCAGCTTACGCAAACCAACTGGCGGAGAACGTCGCGCCGTTGATCGCGGAAGTTGGCGCGGGCTACAGCCACATCGTGGCGGCGCACACCACCAACGGCAAGAACACCATGCCCCGCGTGGCGGCGCTGCTGGATGTGGCGCAGATTTCCGACATCGTCGCGGTAGTTGATGAGGCAACGTTCAAGCGACCCATTTACGCCGGCAACGGCATTGCGACGGTGAAGTCCCACGACACCAAGAAAGTCGTGACGGTGCGAGGTACCGCCTATGATGGCGTTGCTGCTGAAGGCGGAAGTGCGGCAGTGGAAGCGGTCGGCAGCGCCCATGATGCAGGCCTGTCGCAGTTCGTCGGTGAGGAAATTGCCAAGTCCGAGCGCCCGGAACTCACTGCGGCAGACATCATCATCTCCGGCGGCCGGGGCATGGGCAGCGGCGAGAATTTCTCCCTGCTCGAAGGCATTGCCGACAAGCTCGGCGCCGCAATTGGCGCCAGCCGCGCGGCGGTAGACGCAGGCTTCGTACCCAATGACATGCAGGTAGGACAAACGGGTAAGATCGTTGCTCCCGACCTGTACATTGCGGTAGGCATTTCTGGGGCGATTCAGCACCTGGCGGGAATGAAGGACTCCAAAGTCATCGTGGCGATCAACAAAGACGAAGACGCACCCATATTCCAGGTGGCGGACTATGGGCTGGTAGCGGATCTGTTCAAGGCCCTGCCGGAGTTGGAAGCTTTGCTATAGTGGGGAGTATGGGAGTACCCTAACAATCCTCCCAAAACGGGAGCACCGTGGGTGCGGCTGCATGAGGTAGACGCGGCGCGGTGATCCATCCAAAAAGGAGTATTCCAGTGGCGGTATACGAACTTAACGATGGCCAGCTTCTACGCGTGGCCCGCAGCATCGATGGTAAGTTGCAACAGCAGTACTTCAGCCTCATTGGTCTGAACAAAACGCAACAGCGCGCCGTGCGCAAGGAAGCAAAGGCAGTCGATGAGCAGTGGGCTGAACTGCAGGAGCAAGCCAAAGCCAAGCGCGTTCGCGCAGCGGGCACGCCGAAGCGTCACAGCACCGGCATCCGCGGTATCAACCTGGTGTATCGGCCGTCGCCGGCATTCCGGGTACAGGTGCAGGCTGATGGCAAGTCCATGGTTCGCGAATTTTCGGTAAAGCGGTTCGGCGCAGACGAGGCGTGGAACGAAGCGCTAAAGTTTCTCGCGGGTTGCCGCGGTTACAAGCGGGTGCCGAAAGAGTGGAAGGCGAATATGCCGAAGGTGCCGAAAAAGGCGCCCAAGAAGCGTTAGTCCGCCGGCGCTGCTCTGAAGCGCTGAAATGACGCTCAGCGGGAGGCGGTTGACACCGCCTCTCGTTCAAGCCCTAAGATGCCGGTGACCGGTTGGCAGTAAACCAGGTCACCGGTTTTGAGTGCGCGTGTACCTGATCTGCCACGTCCAGAACCAGCGCAAATAACGCCATGCGCACGAGAAGACCGTTGTCGGTCTGCCTGAATACTGCGAGGTTCGGGTTTTCATTCAGGTCGTCATCCAGTTCCTGCGCATCGGCTCGGGAGTCGCGCGGTAACGGGTGCATGATGACCGTGTTGGGCGCGCAGTGTTGCGTGTATACCAACTGGTTGAGCCTGAAGAGCCCCTTATAGCGGTCCGCTTCTTCCTGAGAGGGGAAGCGCTCCTCCTGGGTGCGAGTGACATAGAGTATGTCGACGTCCCGGATACCCGCTTCCATCTGGTGGTAAGTCTGCACGCGGTGTCCTTGTGCCTGGAGTTGTGCGGCAAGCTTTTGCGGTATTTCCAGCCCCGGCGGACTGACGAGGTTGAACTGCAGGTTGTCGTACAGCGCCAGTAGCTTGCACAGGGAATGCACCGCACGGCCGTACTTCAGGTCGCCGATGAGGGCGATGCTCAGCCCGTCGATTTTCTTACCTTGCCCGGTCAGTTCGGCGCGGATCGTATATAGGTCGAGCAGCGCCTGGCTTGGATGCTCGTTGGGTCCGTCGCCGCCGTTGATGACAGGCACCCGCGAAGCGGCGGCGAATTCGGCCACCGAGCCGGCGGTGGGGTGGCGCATGACGATGACGTCGCTGTAGCCGGACAGTACCCGTGCCGTGTCGTACAAAGATTCGCCTTTCGCCAGCGACGACGCCTTGATCTCTGTGGTTTCCCGCACCTCGCCGCCGAGCAGGTTGAAGGCTGCCCCAAAAGACAACCGCGTGCGCGTGCTTGGCTCGAAGAACATATTGGACAGGATGGCGCCTTCAAGCACACGAGTGATGCGCTCGCGTGCCGCATACACCCTGAGCTCGTCTGCTACGGCAAACACCCTGGCGATGTCCTGCCGATCGAACTGGTCAACGGAGATGATGTGATTGCCGACGAAATCCATACTGGCCTCTGCGCGGGTTCGGCGCATCTTACTCGCGTACAGGGCGAGCGTGTAGCATACGCGGCTGTTTCGAGACTATGAGGTGGAAGCAGTGCTACATCGGACGGGTGTGATGGTGGTTTGCGGGGTGCTGGCGATTCTGGCGCCAGACGCGTATGCAGCGGAGACTCTGGAGCGGGAGATGGACCGTTCCACGTTTGAAAAGGCGGGCCTGCACCGATTGTCGGAAGAGGAACTTGCTTACCTGAACCGTTATCTCGGGCGCGCTGATGCACCGCCCGAGCAGCGGTTTGGTGCTGAACAGCTCAACAGTAAGCCCGCTGTGGCGTCAGAAGGTGATGTGGATCGTATCAACAGCACCATCAAAGGCGCGTTCACCGGTTGGGAAGGGAGCACGGTCTTTCGTCTGGCGAATGGGCAGATCTGGCAGCAGCGGGTGAGCGGCAGATATCGCTACAGGGCGGAGAACGCCGCTGTCACAATTGAGCGCGCGCGCTTCGGATATTATCTGCAAGTTGATGACACTGGTCGAAAAGTCGGCGTTAAGCGATTGAAATAATTGAAGTTATTCCACGTTGCGAATTGTTTAATATTTGTTTCATTTTTTTTCCTTTTTCATTGAGGGATACCCTGACTCATTCGTTTAACCAGTATCGCTGAAGTTCCTTCGGCAGGTGTTGGACGTTGTCTGTTCAGCCAGCCAGGAGCGGAAGCGAACATTAAAACCTAGTTGGGGGATAACTATGACTTTTGAACTGCCTTTGTGGGCGCGTTCCTTTATGGCCGTGCTCCTGGTCCCTGTTCTCTCCCTCACCGCTCCGCAAACGTTCGCAGCCGAAGATGATGAAGAGGTTGTGGACGAGGAGATCGTTGTAACCGGTTCGCGCGTCAAGCGCTCCGATTTCACTTCGGCCAGCCCGATCACTGTGATCACGGGCCAGTCGATTCTGGAATCCGGTTTCAGCAACCTTGGTGAGGCTCT
>JAUILW010000963.1 GCA_030432795.1 Gammaproteobacteria bacterium | reverse complement strand
TTTTCAACGCATCCCGGAGTTGCTCTGCCAGCGTGGCTTCGTCTTCGACAATCAGTACGCGCATGGCTCTCTACTCGCTGCTGGCCCTGCCGCGGCTATCGACGAACCAGGTTTGCACCACCCGGTCCTCCACCAGCACGCGAACCTTATAGCCTCGCTGGGTGCCACGGCTGACAGGATTGGCTGACAGCACGCGCCCGCCGGTCTTGCTGCGCACGATTGCCGTGGCGAGCTCCAGATTGACGCCTGGGGGCTCTGCGAAGTAGTTCGGCGTTGCCGCATCGCGATATTCCGCCGCCCACGCGCCGGATGAGCACACCAGAAGGGTCGCCAGGAAGCCTGAAACGATGAATCGCCCCATCCCTGCCTGCCTGTATCGATTGCGAACCTTCATAGTGTAACTCTTTCCATACGGACCTGGCGCTTACTCCGCCGGCTGCACCCGTACCTTCACCCGCAGCGTATCGCCGGGATGGTGCGGCATGCGTGTGTGGTAGACGCTGCCAGCATAGCGATAGCGCACATCGTAACCCACCAGCTCTTCTTCATGGCGGACCTCGTTCACCACCTGGCAGACCCGTTCGGTGCGGTAGCGCACCACATCGCCAGCCTGCGCCTGACGGTGTCGGCGGCCAATATCGGTGCCGATGGTGCCGCCGAGCACCGCTCCGACGACCGTGCCCACCTGACGGTTGCGCTTCTTGTGGCCGACGGCGTTACCCAGCGCGCCGCCAATCACCGCACCCAGGATGGTGGGCGTAAATGAACGACGGGCGTTGCCAGGTTCATGGTAGGCGACCTCCTCGTTGCGGCACTGTTCACGCGGCACCTCGTAGGATACCGACTCGTACACCGGCTCAGCGCTGAGAACCCGTGCCTCGTCGTAGGTAGAAGCAGCCAGCGCAGCGGTGGACACCAGCGTGCCGGCGGTGAAGGCGATGCTCTTGACGATTCTGGACATAACTGCAGATCCCTCGTTCTTTGACTTTTGCGGTGGAGGCAATACTCCGACCGTGGGTGCACTCTACACAGGCCGGAGTGAACACAATCTGAACCGCTGGAACCTATCAGCACGAATGTGTCTAACGGTTCACGGGACAAGAACAACAAGGAATAGCATGCATCCTCTACTGCAAACCGCTACCCGCTGGTACGAACGCGCTGTGGGCGCGGTCAGTCATCTCGACGGCGTCGCGACGCTGCTCATACGTCTGATCCTTGCACCGGTCATGATCGCGGCCGGTCTGGAAAAACTGAATGG
>JAUILW010000962.1 GCA_030432795.1 Gammaproteobacteria bacterium | reverse complement strand
ATCCGTAGGTGAGCTTGCGCCAGAGGAGTTCCACCGGTCCGAAGCGGTTACGCGCCAACCACCAGGGGCTCAGCCAAAGCTGCAGCAACCAGATGGCGAATACCACCAGGTAGAGCTGCCAGCGCTCGAGTGTGCCCACAAGTGCTGCGCCCGCGCCGGTGAAAAGAAACAAGGCGATGACTGAATGCATCAGATAGTTGGTGAGCGCCATGCGTCCGACGGCCGCGAGGCGCGCGCGCAGGCTGCTCCACCAGCCGAGTCGACAGGCGAGCATTACCAGGCTGAGATACCCCAGCGCCATTCCCAGGCGCCCGAAGTGGTAGGTCCACTGCACATAGGGAAACGTACTCAAGGGGTGAAACTGATTCGCTGACGCGTGCATTACTTCATAGATGTTCACGGCCAGGCCGACGACGAACCCACCGATCATCAAGCGCGCATAGAACGCCGTGCTTCGGCTGGCGTCGAGTACACCGAGTTTGAACAGCGCCATGCCGATGAGCATCATCAGTAGCGCGTCCCACAGCAGAATGCCGGGCACCACGAAGGTCAGGGTGCCGATCATCTGTTGAGTGGTCCAGGCGGCGGCGGAGAAGTAACTGCCGCGGCGCTCAGCGAGCTCTGCCGCAATGTCCTCCTCGCTTTGGCGCATGCCGGACTCAAATTCCTGCCAGGCTTCGGCCAGATCGCGCACCTCAGCGCTGGCATCCGGGTTGCGCTCGAGCTCCATGGCAGCGCCGAATGTGTGGCTGAGACCGATGTGCATCACCATGTACAGCAGCGAAAGGATGACCAGCATGACGCCAGCGGTGGCGAGCAACGCCCGGGGTGATGCATTGCGCACCGGGTACAGGAGAAATCCTGCCAGTGCGTACACGATGAGGATGTCGCCGATCCACAGCAGCACGAAGGCGTCGAACAGACCGAACACCAGCAGCCAGGCGTTGCGTTTGTAGTGCAATGCTGCAGTCTTGCCCCGTGCGGCATCGGTGAATAGCGCAACCCCTGCGCCAAACAGGATCGAAAACAGGCCGCGCATCGCGCCCTCGAAGAGCACGTCCACACTCGCCCAGGTGCCAAGATTTGCCATCGCGCTGCCGGCCTCTCCCGCAATGGGATTGAAGTAGGCGGACGAAACCATGCCGAAGCCGAGAATGTTGAGCAGCAGGATGCCGAGCAGGGCAACACCGCGCAGTACGTCCAGCGAGGCAATGCGCTGGCTGTCTGAAGTGGGCTGTGTCATCTCGGCAATGTGACAGAAAG
>JAUILW010000961.1 GCA_030432795.1 Gammaproteobacteria bacterium | reverse complement strand
GGCGCCCGAGTGCCACCGGATCAGGGGGTTCGCCCGCGCCTTGCAGCCGCTCACGGCCGCGCACAAAGGTGATCAGACCTAGCAACATGCCGATGCCGGCGACGCCAAAACCGTACCTCCAGCCGTAGGTCTCGCCGAGGTAGCCGCAGACGATGGAGGCGGTAAACGCACCGATGTTGATGCCCATGTAAAACAGCGTAAAGCCGCCGTCACGTCGCGGGTCGTCCGGTCCGTACAGTCGGCCGACGATGCCGGAGATGTTCGGCTTGAGGAACCCTACGCCGACGATGATGAGCGCAAGCGACAGATAGAAGATCTGCAGCGCGGCTTCGTCCCGCGCGACACCGGCAGCAGTCATCACCGCAGGATCGCCCTCGAACGCCATGCCAATGTGACCCAGCACGAGCAGCAGCGCACCGAACGCCACCGCTTTGCGGAAACCCAGGTAGCGGTCGGCAATGAGGCCGCCAATGACCGGTGTGAGATACACCAGCGAGCCATAGGTAGCGTAGATGCCCGCCGCCACCTCATCGTTGAACAGCCAGTGTTTGGTGAGATAGAACATCAGCAGCGCACGCATGCCGTAGAAGCTGAAGCGCTCCCACATCTCGGCAAAAAACAGCACGGGCAACCCTCGAGGATGCCCCAACACCGTGCTCGTGTTGTCTGTCATTAGCGAATTCCTGGTCATAGGGCGACATTCCCGCCGGTGATGATCATGCCCACGCCACCCGAAGGACGCGCCTTTCGAAGGGCGGCAAAAGCCACCGCACTGGAAGGCTCCACGAGCACCTTCAGGCACGACATCATGAGCCGCTGCGCTTCGATGATCTCGTCCTCATCCACCAACTCCACGTGCAGCCCATAGCCATGCAGCACCTCGAAATTCAGCTCGCCGAGGCTCGTGCGCAAGCCGTCAGCCACCGTGTGCGGAGGCATCTGCGGTTGCCGCACGCCGCTGGCAAGCCCGGCCGCCGCATCACCGGCAAGGGCGGGTTCCGCACCAACCACCCGCACCGCATCGCCCACCGCCACCACCGCCCCGGCGGCCAGGCCGCCACCACCCACCGGCAGCCAGAGGCTGTCGAGGTGGCCAACGCTCGCCACCAGCTCCAGCGCTGCTGTGCCCTGACCAAGGACGACCCGCGCGTCGTCGTACGGCGGCACCACGTCACCGCCGCTGCGGGCTGCCACCTCTGCCAGCACCGCCTCGCGACTGGCGAGGGTTGCGCCGCTGCGCACGATCTGAGCACCGTAGCGGGCG
>JAUILW010000960.1 GCA_030432795.1 Gammaproteobacteria bacterium | reverse complement strand
CTGTCGGCGCCCAGGTGATCACGAATCCAGCTCGCCGTGCGCTGCACGTTGTCCATGTCGTCGTTGCGGCCGGGAATGATGTTGGTGCGGGTTTCCACGTGCATGCCGATGCGTTGGGCATGCACCAACGCCTCCAGCACGTCCTCCACCTTCGCCTTGCCGCAGATTTCGCGGTAGAAGTCATCGTCCATGCTCTTGATGTCCGAGCACAGTACGTCCACCGACCCGGCCAGTTCGTCCAGGGCCTGCGGGGTGACGAAGCTGTTGCTGACATAGACCGTGTACAGGCCCTTCGCATGGGCCGCGGCACACACGTCGAGCACGTACTCCATCCAGATGACCGGTTCAGAGTAGGTAAAGGCGATGCCCTGGCACTGGTGCCGCAAGGCTGCCTCGACGATGGCCTCCGGATGCACCCACGGCTGCCGCGACTGGCCACGCGCCAGCTTGTCCAGCTCGGCCTCGCCCCAGGAGATCTCCAGGTTGTGACAGCCGGTACAGCGGAAACTGCATCCGTATCCGCCCACCGACATCACCTGCGTACCGGGCCGGTAGTAGCGCACCGGCTTGTCCTCGATGGCGCCGATGTCGATGCTGGATACGATGCCGTAGCTGACGTTGTAGAGCACACCGTCGCGGTTGACGTGGGCCTGGCAGAAGCCGCGCTGGCCGTGGCGCAGGCGACAACGCCAGGGGCACAGGTGGCAGCGGGTGGTGCCGTCGGGCAGTGGTTCCTGCAACCGGGTGGGCACCAGGCGGTAGTCTCGTGGTGCAGCGCGTTCCATGGTGATCCGTGAAGGGACGTGACGGCCCATTGTCCGGGGCCGTTGGCAGGGAGTCAAACCTGGACAGCAAGACCATCCCCGGGAACGTCACACCGACGTGGCCCAACTCGAAGGCAATGTTCGGCAAGGAACGGTTTGCCCGACAGGAGGCAACGACCGGGGGAGACAGCGACAGGCGTGGCGATACACCACAAGCTGCCGGGAGAATCCGCTTCGTGGCCACCCTGGCGGGCCACGAGCAGGAAAAATGGCTGGGGGAGAGGGATTCGAACCCCCGCTGGCGGAGTCAGAGTCCGCAGTCCTACCACTAGACGATCCCCCAGTGGACTTGCAGAAAGAGGATAGCAGACCTGGCGGCCCCGCGCGCGGTGCGGAGCCGGGGTCGGGGACGACCTAGCGCTTGGAGTACTGCGGGCTCTTGCGCGCCTTCTTCTGGCCGACTTTCTTGCGCTCCACGGCACGCGGATCGCGAGTCACGT
>JAUILW010000959.1 GCA_030432795.1 Gammaproteobacteria bacterium | reverse complement strand
ACTCTGGACTGGCCCGCCTTTCACAGACACCTGAAAATGGGGACAACCCCGGAGGTGTTTGATGACAAGGCAGAAGTTCACCGCTGAGTTCAAGCGCGAGGCGGTACGGTTGATGGAGCGTGGCGACAAGCCGGCTACCCAGTTGGCGCTGGAGTTGGGCGTACCGCGCAACCGGCTCTACAAGTGGCGCGATGCGATTGCCACTGATGGGGAGCAGGCGTTCCGTGGCTCTGGCCGGCGTTCGCCACAACAACAGGAGCTAGCCCAACTGCGCCGACAGGTCGCCCGGCTAGAGCAGGAAAACACGATCCTAAAAAAAGCGACGGCGTACTTCGCGAGCGCATCCAAGCGCGGTACGCCTGGATCGACGGACAACGGATGATGTTTCCCCTGACAGACCTTTGCCGGGCGCTGAAGGTGTCCCTCAGCGGCTATCATGCCTGGAAGCGGCGTCCACCCAGCACCAGGGCAACGGAAGACGTGAGGCTGGCGGCAGTCATCGCAGCCACGCACCGGGAACTTCGAGAGAGCTATGGAAGCCGCCGTCTGTGGCGCGAATTGCGTCGGCGTGGCATCGACTGCGGACGCCATCGAATGGACCGCCTTCGTCGAGCACTTGGCCTGTGGACACGTCGCCGACGCCGCTTCTTGCGCGCTCGCGCCGCCTATCAGCGCACGCCAGCGGCACCCCGGCTATGCACGTGGCCGTTTGCCGCACCGGCGCCGGATCGGCTTTGGGTCGGCGACATCACGCAGCTACCCACGCGTGAGGGGCCGCTCCACTTCGCGGCCGTGATCGATGCCTGCAGCCGACGCGTTGTTGGCTGGGCGCTGGACGACCATCAGCGCCTCGATCTCACCGAGCGCGCCCTCGATATGGCCTTGCAGCAACGTCGCCCCGAGCCGGGTCTGATCCTCCACCACGACCGCGGCAGCCAGTACACCGGCGCCCGTTATCGGGCAAAAGCGGAGGCCGCGAGAATCCGTCTGAGTATGAGCAGGCCGGGGCTGCCTTACGACAACGCAATGGCCGAAAGCTTCTTCGCAACCCTCAAGCACGAGATTGGTGACGACAGACCCTTTGAAAACCGCGAAGCCGCACGCATGGCGGTGTTCGAGTATGTCGAGCTCTTCTACAACCGCATTCGCATGCACTCGGCCTTGGGCTACCAATCACCGGTGCAGGCGGAGCGGAACCAAATCTCAGTCAGGCTTGTATCCTGACCAACTGTCTGTGGAAGCCGGGGCAGTCCACTCTGACCCC
>JAUILW010000181.1 GCA_030432795.1 Gammaproteobacteria bacterium | reverse complement strand
TCGTCGTTCAGATAGAGAATGGCACCGGCCCAGGCGAGATCCACCGCGTCCGGCGGCATACGTTCGCCGCCGAGAATCAGACCTGCGTTGGCAGCATTGTCAGCGATGGTGTCGCAGACGTTGCGTGTATATCCGGTGTCAGGATCCACGCGCTGGCTTCGGGCGGAGATGAGTTCCAGCGCCGGCTGCACGTAGTCGGTAGCCGCCATGACCTCATCCACCGTCACATTCTCACCGCGTAACGGTGCTTTCAGCACGAAGGCAAATTCACACTCGATGCGCGGATCCAGAAAAGCCGCTGCCTCCAGCGTGCTGCCATTGTCGAACCGCATGGCATCGGTGAGCACACCGTAGTCTGGCGTATCGATCTTCATGGCAAGCTGCATGGATTTCGACGTGAGACCGATCTTGTAGCCGATCACCCGCTCGCCGTCGGCAACCTTGCGGGCCACCCAGGCCTGCTGCACGGCGTAGGCGTCATCCATGTCCATTTCGAGGCTCTGAGTGAGCGCCGCGATCTGTTGGCGGCGCTTCTCCGCTTCATAAAGACGCCCTGCTGCTTGCTCAATCTGCTGCGCGGTGAGCACGGCTAGCGCCCCAGTACCGGCACATTGTGCGCATCATGCGCGATACAGACGTTTTTCGTTTCCATGTAGAAATCGAAGCTGTAGTCGCCGCCATCGCGGCCGATGCCGCTGGCCTTCATGCCGCCAAATGGCGACGGAAGGTTGCGGTTGTTTTCGGAGTTGAACCACAGCATACCCGCGTCCATCGATCGGGCCAGCCGCATGGTGCGACCGACATCCTTCGTCCAGACGTAACCGGCAAGCCCATACGGCGTGTCGTTGGCAAGCGCGAGCGCTTCTGCCTCGGTTTCAAAGCGCATGGCGGTCAGAACCGGCCCGAAGATCTCCTCACGGGCGATGCGCATCTGATTGGTTGCATCGGCAAACAGGGTGGGTGCGACGTAGTTGCCATCACCAAGATCATCTCGACGCGCACCACCCACGGCGATGCGCGCGCCGTCAGCACGCGCCACATCGAAGTAGCTCGTGACCTTGTCACAGTGGTCCCGGCTGACCAGAGGCCCGACCTCCGTCGCCGGATCCAGCGGATGACCAACGCGGATGTTTGCCACGCGTTCCTCCAGCGCCTGCATGAATCGCGCAGCAATACCTGACTGCACGAGCAGACGCGAGCTGGAAGTACACCGCTGGCCATTGAGGCTGTAGATCATGAACACCACCGCATCCAGCGCCCGGTCGAAGTCTGCATCGTCGAAAACCACCACCGGATTCTTGCCGCCCAGCTCGAAATGCACGCGTTTTAACGTATCTGCCGCCTGACGCATGATGTGCGAGCCGGTAGCGCTCTCCCCTACCAGCGCCACCGCGCGGATAGCCGGGTGCTCCGTTAGACGACGGCCTGCGACTTCGCCCATGCCGTTCACCGTGTTCCACACACCCGGCGGGATACCCGCCTCATCGGCGATCTCGGCCAGCAGCATGGCGCTCAACGGCGACAACTCAGCGGGCTTGTGCACGACCGTGCAGCCTGCGGCCAGGGCGGGAGCGATCTTCCAGGTTGCGAGCATGAAGGGCGTGTTCCACGGTGTAATGATGCCCACTGGGCCCACCGGTACCCGCATGGTGTAGTTGGTGTGGGCGTCCTGATACAGGGCCAGACCATTGCCCGCTTCCGGCGCCTTGTCGGCGAAGAAGCGGAAGTTCTCCGCACCCCGCACTGCGGCCTGACGCATGAAGCGGATGGGCTGCCCGCAGTCCATGGACTCCACCATGGCGATTTCGTCCGCGCGCGCAACTACCCGATCGGCAAAGTGGTTGAGGAGCTTTTTGCGCGCCGCACCCGGCATATCCCGCCAATCGGCGAATGCCGCCTGCGCCGCAGCGCACGCCGCGTCCACATCAGCCGCTGTTCCCGCAACGACGCGGCCGAGGGATGTGTTGTCCACCGGCGTGAGGTTATCGAAAGTGTCAGCCGCCTCGGGCAGATGAAACGCCCCGCCGATGAAATGGCCGGTGGTGTTTTCGGCAAACCGCGCAAGGTAACCCCGTGCCGCCTTCAGGTTGTCATCCAGGCTCATGGGCTGCTCCGCTGATATCCGTCATTTGAGTAACATGTTATATAGATTCGCAGTCTTTGGCTAGATATCAGGCGCAACATGCGTTGTAATCTCAATAACACGTTATGCTTTTAGGAGATGCTATGCGCCTGGCGACTTACCTGCACGGCACGTCCACATCCTGGGGTGCTGTGGTGGACGACGGCATCATCGACCTCGGCGCGCGGCTGCAGGGTGACCTCAAGCAGTGCATTGAGCAGAACCGCGTCGATGAGGCGCGCCGCATCATCGACACGAGCAGCGCCGACGTCCCCACGGACGATGTGCAGTTTCTACCCCCTATCATCGCGCCTGAAAAAATCGCCTGCATCGGCGTCAACTACGCCAACCGCAACGCCGAGTACCGGGACGGCAGCGAGCCGCCGAAGTACCCGAGCCTGTTCATGCGCACACCCGACTCGCTCACCGGCCATGGCGACCACCTGCTGCGTCCGCCCGAGTCCGAACAGCTCGACTACGAAGGCGAAATCGCCGTGGTCATCGGCAAAGCTGGTCGACGTATCGATGAGGCGAAGGCCTATGAGCACATCGCCGGTCTGACGATCATGAACGAAGGCACCATCCGCGACTGGCTGCGGCACTCGAAGTTCAACGTCACCCAGGGGAAAAACTTCTATCACAGCGGCAGCATCGGGCCCTGGATCGTCACGGCGGACGAGTTTGACGCCCAGCGCTACGAAAACTTGCGCGTGCGCACGCGCGTCAACGGCGAAGAAAGACAGAACGACACGACCGCGTCGATGATGTTTCCCATTGCCTATCAGATCGCCTACATGTCGCAGTTCTTCGCCCTCAAGCCCGGCGATATCATCGCCACCGGTACGCCGAACGGCGCCGGCGCTCGTTTTGAGCCACCCATCTGGCTGGTACCAGGCGACGTAGTGGAAGTCGAGGTCGAAGGCGTGGGCACGCTGCGCAACACCGTACGCGATGAGTTTCCGGCATGAGCAAACGGGCGCTGCGCAGCTTCGAACGATCGCTTCCCATGGCGCTGCTGCGCGCCAGGGAAGCGGTGATGAAACGCTTTCTGCCAACACTGCGCGAGCACAACCTGTCTGCTCAGCAGTGGCGGGTGATTCGCGCCCTGCGGGATGAAGACGGCTCAGACATCACCGAGCTCGCGGGCCGCTGCTACCTGCTCGGCCCAAGCCTTTCCCGCATTCTGCAGAACCTCGAACGCCGCAAGCTGATCCGTCGCCAGCAGGCGCAGGACGACAACCGACGCTCACTGATCTACCTCACCGAAGCCGGCAACGCACTGTTCCATGCGGTGGCGCCGCACTCTATGCAACGCTACGAAGACATCACCGACAAGTTCGGCTACGGCAAGCTGGAGCTGCTCTACGAGCTGCTGGAGGAACTGGTGGAGAAGCTCGACGTGGGTGAAGATGCGCAGCACGGCGACGAAAAGCAGGGGGACAAGGCAGCATGAGCCAGGCAAGCGGCTGGGACGTGGGCGATCTGATCGACGAGCGCCCCTTCAGTGGGCAACAGATACTCATCGTGGCGCTGTGCCTGCTGTTCAATATGGTGGATGGGTTCGACATCACCGCCATGGCCGTGGCTGCCCACCAGGTGGGCGAGCAGATGCAGATCGGCCCCGACCGGCTTGGCCTCGTGTTCAGCTTCTCTCTCGCCGGCATGATGTGCGGCGCCTTGTTTCTGGCGTCGCTGTCCGACGTTTTCGGCAGGCGAACCATGATCATCGCTTCGCTTGCGCTGGTGGGTGCCACGGTATTCGCCACCGCCTGGGCGGACTCGCTGATCACCCTGATCATCCTGCGTTTCGTGAGCGGCCTCGGCGCCGGCGCCATGCTGGCGAGTGTCGCCACGCTCGCCTCCGAGTTCACGCCGGAGCGCTACCGGGCCCTGTCGGTGACGGCGGTGACTGCCGGCTACCCGCTGGGTGCAATGATGACCGGTGTGGTGGCAGGCTCAGTGATGCCCCAGTTCGGCTGGCAGGGCATGTTCCTCGGTGGTGGTGCGCTGACCCTGGTACTGGCGGTCGTCGCCTTTCTGCTCATCCCGGAATCCATCCAGTTTCTGTGCGCGAAGCAGCCGCCTGGGGCTCTGGCCGCCCTGAACCGCACCCTGGGCAAGCTGGCAGCGCCAACCCTTACGGCGTTGCCCGCCCTGCCACCGCCAAGCGACGATGGCGCCGCCAGCCACAATGTGCTGCGCAAGATGCTGTCGCTGTTGCAGCCGCGCTTTCGCACCCGCACGCTCATACTGTGGGCTGCGTTCTTCCTCGCGATCAGCGCGCTGTACTTCCTGATGAGCTGGGTGCCGAAGCTCATCATCAATGCCGGCTACACCGAGGCTGCAGGAAACCAGGCGTTTACGCTATTCAACTTCGGCGGCGTGCTCGGCATCGTGGGCTTAGGCTGGCTTGCCACGCGCGGCAATCTGAGCCTGCTGATCGCCGTGTTCGCGATCATCGCCTCCGTGCTGATGTGGCTGTTCGCCTCCCTGCTCGCGGGCGGGGCTTCGCAAACCACGCTCACCGCACTGATCTTCGTCATCGGCATCAGCCTGCAGGGCGGCTACACCGGCCTCTACGCCGTCGCGGCGAAGATCTACCCTCTGGAGATCCGCAGCACCGGCGTCGGCTGGGCCATCGGTCTCGGGCGATTCGGTGCGGTTATCGGCCCCGGCATGGCCGGTTACATGATCGCCGCCAACATACCCCTGACCACCACGTTTCTGACGTTCGCCGTACCGCTCTTCCTCAGCGGCGTTCTGGCCTATACGCTCAAAGTCCGCTGACCATCGCTCGAGGAGAACACGATGACCACCCTGCTTCATATCAGCACGTCGCCGCGCGGCGCGGTTTCCGCTTCCAACCAGGCAGCGGACGTCTTTCTCCAGGCACTCCCCGACGGCGTGACCACCCGGCACATCGACCTGGCCGAGCGCCAGATGCCGGAGGTCACGCTGCATCTCACCAACGCAAAACAGAAAGCGTTCATCGGCGCAGCCCTGACCGAGGAGGAGCAACGCGAGTGGGACGTGATCGTCGCCATGGTGGACGAGTTCAAGGCAGCCGACCACTACCTCTTCGCTGTGCCGATGTGGAACTTCACCATCCCCTACCGGCTGAAGCAGTACATCGACCTCATCACCCATCCCGGCCTCACCTTCACCCGTGACGAGAACGGTCCGCGCGGCCTGGTGGACGGCAGCGTCACCTATGTCTACTCGCGCGGCGGCAACTACGGCCCCAAGGACGGTAAGCCGGATCCATTCGATTTTCAGTCCACGTACATGTCCGCGTGGTCGCGCATGGTTGGCCTGTCACCGGTGCAGGAGGTGCTTGTACAGGGCACGATGGCAGGCCCGGAGGGCATCGCAAACGCGGTAGCAGGCGCAACCGATCAACTGCAGGCACTGGCCGCAGCCATCGCCTGACGCAACAGCATGCAAACTAGGGGGCGTGCAGCGACTCGTTCAGGCCGCCCCAGTGCACCCCCGCGGAACTCACCGCCTCCACCTTGCCGGTGACGCTGTTACGGCGGAACAGCAGATCGTCCTTGCCCGACAACTCCGCCGCTTTCACCACCTCGCCGTTGGCCAGGGTTACACGGGTACCAGCCGTGACGTAAAGCCCCGCCTCCACCACGCAACGGTCGCCCAGCGAGATGCCGATGCCGGCGTTGGCGCCCAGGAGGCTCCGCTCACCCACCGAGTTGACGGTCTTGCCGCCGCCAGACAACGTGCCCATGATCGATGAACCTGCACCGATGTCGGAGCCTGCACCCACCACCACGCCGGGCGTGACGCGCCCCTCGATCATCGCCGGGCCAATGGAACCTGCATTGAAGTTCACGAACCCCTCATGCATTACCGTGGTTCCCGGGCTCAGGTGTGCACCAAGCCGAACCCTGTCTGCATCAGCGATACGAACCTCCGGCGGAATCACGTAGTCGACCATGCGCGGGAACTTGTCCACCGAGAACACCACCAGATGATGATCGTGCGCACTGAGACGATCGCGCAACAGCTCCACGCGTTCCGGCAGCACCGGCCCGACATTGGTCCAGGCAACATTCCTCAGCACCGCGAAGAGACCTTCCAGGTTGACGGTGTTCGGTCGCACCGCACATTCCGAGAGCAGGTGCAGGCGCAGGTACGCGTCTTCGATGCATGCCGGCGGCGCGTCGAGATCGTCCACCGTCACCTCGATGACATCGGATTCTATGACGCCCAGCCGTTGGGCGAAGCAGCTTCTCTTCGTTGGTTGGTTGCTGCGCGGAAACCAGGCATCGAGCACCTCGCCCGACTGCGCATCGCGGTAACGATGTGCCCACCGCTTCACGATGCTGCTCGAATGGCGTGCGTGATCGGCCGGGCTTGCGAGTGCTGGCTCTGCAACCAGACCTCACCGTCCGCCTCGAACAGCACCACGCCGTCCAGAAACGCCACTGGATGCGCTTCCGGCGCTTCGTCCAGCAGCTCACACTTGAACATCATGAGGCTGAGATCATGGGTCACGCACAGATCCAGGTGCGCGCGATCCCCACCCGTGCGCAGGCGGTGCAGCAACGTCGTGGCCAGGCACTCGGCGGCGAGCTTCGCAGGCAGCATGGCATCCACGGGCACCCTGCCGTCCGACC
>JAUILW010000958.1 GCA_030432795.1 Gammaproteobacteria bacterium | reverse complement strand
GCTATGAGCTCGGCGTGCCGGTGAACTGGTCGGCGTACGAAGACATCGCTGAGTTCTTCACCGAACACGTGCAGGAGATTGATGGCCAGCGTGTCTATGGGCACATGGACTACGGTAAAAAGGACCCGTCCCTCGGCTGGCGCTTCACGGATGCGTGGCTGTCCATGGCCGGCGCAGGTGACGCCGGCATCCCCAACGGCCTGCCGGTGGATGAGTGGGGCATTCGCGTGGAAGGATGCCGCCCTGTCGGCTCTTCGGTGACTCGGGGTGGTGCCGCCAACGGCCCGGCGGCGGTGTACTCGCTCACCCGTTACATCGACTGGCTGAAGCGGTTCGCGCCGGCGGAAGCTGCGGGCATGACGTTCTCCGAAGCCGGTCCCGTACCGGCCCAGGGCCACATCGCCCAGCAGATCTTCTGGTACACCACCTTCACCGCCGACATGATCAAGGAAGGCCTGGCAGTGGTGAACGAAGACGGCACGCCGAAGTGGCGTATGGCACCGTCACCGCACGGGCCATACTGGAGCGAGGGCATGAAGCTCGGTTACCAGGACACCGGTGCGTGGACGTTCCTGTCCAGCACACCGCTGGAGCGACGTAAGGCCGCCTGGCTCTATGCGCAATTTGTCACCTCCAAGACGGTGAGCCTGCGCAAGACCATCGTCGGCCTCACGCCCATCCGCGAGTCGGATCTGAACTCGCCGGCTATGGACGAGATGGCACCAAAACTGGGCGGCCTGGTGGAGTTCTACCGGAGCCCCGCGCGCACTGCGTGGACGCCCACCGGCACCAACGTGCCCGATTATCCGAAGCTCGCGCAGCTCTGGTGGGCGAATGTTGCGGCGGCGGTGAGCGGCGAGCGCACCCCGCAACAGGCCATGGACGACCTGGCCGCCGCTCAGGACGATATTCTGGCGCGGCTGGAGCGCCATGGTGTGCTAGGCGAGTGTGGCCCGCAGCTGGCGCCGGAGAAAGATGCGGCGTTCTGGCTGGCGGAGCCTGGCGCGCCGAAACCGAAGCTCGAGAACGAGAAGCCTCAAGGAGAGACCGTGAGCTACGATGCGCTCATTCAGGCCTGGCGCGAAGGGCGGGCTCGCTAACGGTCAGCTATCGGAGGTGCTGGCGGAGAAATCCGTCCAGCGCCTCGAGGAATTCCGCACGGTGCTTTTCCAGGCTCAGGTGGTGATCGCCGCCTTCCTGCTCGATGTATCGATACGTCTTGCCGGCCTTCTCCAGGGCCGCGGCCATGTCCCGGCTCTGCTCCA
>JAUILW010000180.1 GCA_030432795.1 Gammaproteobacteria bacterium | reverse complement strand
CGGTGATCGGCGGCGGCTTCAGCGGCCTCATGGCCGGCGCCCGGCTGAAGGAGCGCGGCGTCACGGACTTTCGCATCATCGAAGCCGGCGGCGACTTTGGCGGCACCTGGTACTGGAACCGCTACCCTGGCGCGCAGTGCGACATCGAGTCCTACTGCTACCTGCCGCTGCTGGAAGAGACCGGCTACATGCCGAAGGAGAAATACTCCTACGCCCCGGAAATCTTCGAGCACACCAGGCGCGTGGGCGAGTACTTCGGGCTCTACGAGAACACGCTGTTCCAGACCCGCGTCAGCGAAGCGCGCTGGCACGCGGACACACAGCGCTGGCACCTCAGCACGCAGAAAGGCGACGACATCCGCGCCCGCTTTCTCATCCAGGCCACGGGCCCGGCCAACCGCCCGAAGTTGCCTGGCATTCCGGGCATCGAGACGTTCCAGGGGCACACCTTCCACACCTCACGCTGGGACTACGCCTACACCGGCGGCGATCACAACGGCGGCCTGACCGGGCTTGCCGACAAGCGCGTGGCCATCATCGGCACCGGCGCCACCGCCATCCAGTGCGTGCCGTTTCTCGGCGCGCATGCCGAGCATCTGTATGTATTCCAGCGCACGCCGTCTTCAGTGGACCTGCGCGGAAACAAACCCACGGATGAGGAGTGGTATCGCAACCTGCCGAGCGGCTGGCAGCGGGCGCGCCGGGAGAACTTCGCTGCCGTGCTGGCAGGCCAGAACCTCACCGAAGACCTGGTGGCGGACGGCTGGACCGACATCGCCCGGCGCATCGGCATCTCGCTGGTCAACCGCCCCAAAGATGCCGGCAACCTCGATATGGAAGAGCTGATGCTGCGCTCGGAGATCGCCGACTTCCAGAAAATGAACGAAATCCGCGGGCGTGTAGACAACGAGGTGCACACCGATGCCGCCGAAGCGTTGAAGCCCTGGTATCGGCAGTTCTGCAAGCGGCCGACGTTCAACGACGAGTACCTCGCCACCTTCAACCGGCCCAACGTCACGCTGGTGGACGTCTCCGACAGCAAGGGCGTGGACCGCATCACCGAACGCGGCGTGGTGGCCGGCGGACGCGAATACGAGGTGGACTGCATCATCTACGCCACCGGCTTCGAGATCACCACCTCAGCGCACCGCAGAGTGGATTTCGACACCCTGGGCCGCGACAGCCTGTCGTTGTACACCCACTGGGAGGACGGCTTTCGCACGCTGCACGGTCTGATGAGCCATGGCTTTCCCAACTGGTTCACCATCGGCATCAACCAGAACGGCCTGTCGCCGAACATGACCGCCATGTTCGATGATCAGGCGGTGCACGTGAGCTACATCATCGACGAGACGATGAAGCGCGGCGCGACGCAGATCGAACCCACCGCCGAGGCGGAAGACGCCTGGGTGCAGACCATCGTCGACCTCGCAGGTACCGGTGCTGCCGCCTTTCTGCAGGAATGCACGCCCGGCTACTACAACCGTGAAGGGCAGACCGGCGGCCGCAGCGCCCGCAACGCTTCCTACGCGCCCGGTATCAACGCCTTCAACGCCGTGCTCGCCGCCTGGCGGGAGCAAGGGGACATGGCGGGGTTGGACTACGGCTGATCGATGGCCTCAGGCAGCTCCGGCCGGAAGGCCGCCATGGCCTCCGGCGACTCGAAGCCGACCACGTAGGTTGCCGGTTCAGGGCATCGCGCCGCATGCAGGGTGCGCTCCGGGATGGTGATGAGATCGCCCGCGTGCGCCAATAGCGTGTTGCCCGACGCGACGTCCAGCGTTTCAAACGCACCGGAGAGCACGTAGATCTTGAGGCTCGTACGATGCCAGTGGTGATCTTCGAGATCGCCGGCGCTCATGGCGCCGTCGCGCACCGTACGCCCATCTGCATGTATCAGGGCCACGGCTTCATCCCGCCCGGAGAACCGATCTCTTTCTACGCTGACACCCATGCTGCGCTACCCTGTAAGCTCACTGCGTTCAGAATGTATCGGAGCCGTGCATGATTCTCTACGACTTTCCCGGCGCGCCCAACCCGCGCCGCGTACTCATCTTCGCCGCTGAGAAAGGCATCGATCTGCAGCGCGTCACCGTGGACCTCGGCAAACGCGAGCAGCGCAGTGACGCCATGCTGGCGAAAAACCCCAGCGGCAAGATCCCCGTGCTGGAGCTGGATGACGGCCGCTGCATCGGCGAGAGCGTGGCGATCTGCCGCTACCTGGAGCATCTGGTGCCGGAGCCGAACCTGTTCGGCGCGCCCGGATTTGAAGCCGCTGAGGTGGAGATGCATCACCGCCACATCGAGCTCGAACTCTTCTCGCAAGTGGGCACCGCCTGGGTGAACGGGCCCATCGTTGCCTCCATGGGGCTGATCGAACCCATCGAGGCGGCCCGCGCGCGAGCCCACGATCTCGTGCTGGCCTACTATCGCCGCCTGGACAAGGCACTGGCGACGCGGCCGTACATGGCAGGCAAGCGCTTCACCATCGCCGACATCACGGCGCTGTGCTGCATCGACTTCGCAGCGAAGCTCGTGAACCTCAAACCAGCAGCGGAACTCACGAGCCTCTGGCAGTGGCACGCCCGGGTATCCGAGCGGCCGAGCGTGGTGGCTTACCCGGCCTGATTCTCACAAAGCATTGAACACGCGCGCCCAGTCTTCCAGTGCCGCTTCGTGCCCGTGCACCACCTGCACGGTGAGCTGCGTGTAGCCGGCGTCGCGCAGACCACGCAGGCGCGCCACCAGCTCGTCGTGGGTGCCGCTCATGGTGGTCGCCCGCACGAGCTCCGGGGTGATGTGGGTCTCCTCCTCGCGCACGTGGATCAGATGTCCTTTGTGATTTTGCAGATAGCGGGCGTCGGCGGGCTCGTAGGCCGCGTGCAGCTCGAGGTAACGATCGAGCAGCTCGCGCAGCGGACCCGGTGCCATGTTGGCGCCACCCATGGCACCCACCTCATCGGCGAAGTTGTGGAACATCACCGCCGTTGAAGGCCCGCCCTGCGCCATGAGGCGCGCATCGTCTTCAGTGTTGTCGCCTGTAAGCACGGCGCCCAGGAAGAACAGATTTGACTGCAACGTATCCTCGGCCCGTCCCGCTGCGCCCCACGCGGCGCGCATCCGACTCAGCGCCTGCTCCGCCCCAGCGCCACCGAAGTTCAGCCAACCGGCACCCAACTGTGCAGCCACCGCCTGAGACCTGGGACCAAACGCAGAAAACCATAGCGGGATCTCGTCGCGCACGTTGATGAGGCCCAACTCCGGCTCGAGAAACCGCACGAGGTGCTCGCCGTCGGTGTCCTGCCACGCCACCGTCTCACCGCGCAGCAGGCCCCGAACCTCTTCGATGTAGCGCTGCGTGTCCGAGAGCTTCAGCGCCCCCTGCCCCATGGTGCGCCGCGCTGTGAAGCCGGTACCCACGCCGAAATCGATGCGCCCTGGCGCCAGCCGGTTGAGAGACGCCAGCGCGTTGGCCGCCGCTGGCGCGATGCGGTTCGAGGGCACCAGCACGCCGGTGCCGAGGCGAATACGGCTGGTTTCGTGGGCGGCAAGCGCCATGCACACGAACACGTCCGGATTGAGCAATTGGGTGTCGTAGAACCAGGCCGCGTGATAGCCGAGCGCTTCGGCCCGCTGCACCCATTTCCAGGAATCCACCTCTGACGCGAAAGCCACTGAATACTGCATACCGTCCCCCTTCAGTCCCCCGTTGCTCGCCGCAGTGTAGAGCCACACAGCGATAGCGTCAGCAATCGCTTGAAATAGAATTAGTATTCTGTTTCTATTTTTTCATGCGCATCGCCACACCCATGCAGAGCCGAAGCCACAAGACCATGCAGCGGTTCATCGCCGCCGCCAGCCGGCTCGCCGAGGAAAAGCGCTGGGAGGCCATCAGCATCGCCGAGCTGGTGACAGCGGCCAACTCGTCCGTGGGCGCCTTTTACAGCCGCTTCGGCAGTAAAGAGGCGCTGCTGGAGGTGCTGGACGATGCGCACGTCAACACACTCACCAACATCCTCACGCGTTGCACGGCCGGTGAGCCGAAAGCGCTCGAGACGAGCGTAGCGCTGCTGCTTCGGGAACTGGTGGACTACCATCTCGAACATCGCGGCTTATTGCGCACGCTGGTCCTCACTGCCCGAAGCACCTCCGAGGATAGCTACGCGGAGAACAGCGCCCGGCTGAACGCACATCTGGAGCCTGTAGTTGCGCACCTCCTGGCGTGCACGGACGTGCCGACAGGCTGCCGGGCAACCCATATCGCCACCGCGCTCACGTTCTGTCACAGCGCCCTTCGCGAGCAGATACTCTTTCCCGAAGCGGTGCCGCTGAAACTCACAAGCAAACGTAAACTCCACAACAGCTTAAGGGCTTCTTTCCTGGGCACGTTGCATGCGCTCGTCTCCGCTTAGCCTTGCGCTGCTGCTGTGGTTGCCGGCAGCTGCGCTCGCAACGCCAGTGGACAGGAACTGGCTCGACAGTACGGTGACGAGCGCCATGCAGCAGGCGGACATCGACGCCGCCATCATCGCGGTCGTGCGCGACGATGCGCACCTGATCGCCGCCTACGGGACGACGGAAGACGCGGTGTTTCGTGTGGGCTCCGTTTCAAAGCCGGTCACAGCGAGCCTGCTGTTGTCGCTGGCGGCGGAGGGCGTTATCGACCTGCACGAAGATCTGGCGGGCGAATTGTCAGCATTGCCGCTGCAGCCAGCGCTGGAGCAACCGCTGACGCTGCACCACCTGCTCACCCACACCGCGGGCTTCAGCGAGCGTCTGTTCGGCCAGCACACACGGTCGATCGAGAACTTTCACAGCCTCCACACCTACCTGCAGCATCACCTGCCGCCTCGATTCGCGCCGCCTGGTAACATCATCGTCTACAACGATCATCACACCGCACTGGCCGGCTGGCTGGCGGAGCAACGCACCGGCAAACCATTTGCAGAGCTTGCGCGCACACGCATCTTTGCACCGCTCGGCATGCACAACAGCAGCTTTGAGCAAATCGATCTACCCGCCCACATCGCCGCGCGCATGATACAGGCCACCGACGGCGTCACACCCTACCCCCACGATTACATCCAGCTTCCGCCCGCCGCGGGCCTGTTCACCACCGCGGGCGATATGGCCGTGTACATGGCGGCGCTGATGCGTGGCGGTCTGCCCGGCAGCGATCGGCAGCTCTCCGTGCAGTTTCGCAATCATCACAAACTGCCGGGGCGGGCCTACGGTTTCGCCGAAGGCCGCCACGGCGATCTGACAACCTGGTACAAAGATGGTCAGGCGAGCGGCTTCAACGCCCGCTTGCTGCTCATCCCGGAGCATCGGTTTGGACTCTTCGTGGCGCACAACCGCAACATCTTCGGCCCCTTCGGCGCCGTGCAGGAAGCCGGACGTTTTCCCCGCCGCATGGGCGAAGCGCTCGCCCAGCACCTCTGGCCCGCCACAGACGCGCCAGCACCGTCGCCACCAATGTCCAGCCCTGGGAAAGACCTCACGCCATACGCAGGCACCTACCGTACGGTGGTGGCAGCGCGACACACCTGGGAGCGCATCGCGAGCCTTTTCGATGAAGCGACGATCACCGTGGACAACGACGCGCTGCGGCTCGGCAGTCGCCTGTATCTGCCGGCGGGCGACCACTTCGTCAATGCGCAGCCAACCTGGGACGCCATCGCCTTTCGCCACTCGAGCACCGACGTCACACACCTGCTCATCGGCGGCGGCGCCTACGAACGCGTACCTGCCTGGACCACTCAGCAGGCGTTACCCTGGAGCCTTGGTTTGCCCCTGATACTCCTCGCGCTGAGCGGCGCGGTTCGCCTGCGCCGCGCGCCCTGGTCCACCGTTCTCGGCCAGGGGGCACTACTCGGCTTCTTCTGCGGTTTCGCCGCAGTGATGTGGCTGGTGGACGTACAGTTGCTGTTTCTCGGCCCACCCGCCGTTCTGCTCGCTCTGCTGGCACTGCCGATCATCGCCATAGGGGCGTTGCTCTGGCAGGCCGTTGGCGTGGTGCGTCGCCCCAATGTGGCCGACGCGGTTGGCGTCCTCGCCAGTGCGCCGGTACTGATCTGGCTCAACTACTGGAACCTGCTGGGCTGGCGACTCGGCTGAATCTTGCGCAGAATCCCGGCATGCCACATGCCACCATCAACGGCGCCCGCCTCTGGTATGACGACCAGGGCCAGGGCGAGCCGATTCTTCTGCACCACGGCTACACCGCATCGCGCGCCAACTGGATGCCAGTGGCCGAGCGTCTGCGCGCTCAACCGCAACGCTACCGCGTCATCCTCATGGAGTGTCGCGGCGCCGGCGAAAGTGAGCACACCGCCAACGGCTATACGTTGGAGCAGTACGCCGCCGATGTGATTGGCCTGCTCGATCACCTGCGCATCGACCGGGTGACGTTTGCCGGCCACAGCATGGGCGGCGGCGTCGGCTATCTGCTGGCGCTCGATCATGCCAGCCGGCTGGATCGGCTCATTCTCATGGCGCCAATCCCTTCCGGCGGTATCGGCACCATCGACCCGGAATTGCGCGCCGCACGCATCGACGAACGCCGCCGCGGAGACCGTGCAGCAATCTACGCGCGCTACCAGGCCATGCGCTTTCGTGAAGATGTGGAAACCGATGCCTGGTTTGCCTTTCGCACCAACGAAGTTCTGTCGGTGTCCGATGGACACTTCGAATCCAGCGCACAGGCCATGGCAGCCCTGAACGTCACGGCACGGCTGGGCGAGCTACATTTACCGACGCTGA
>JAUILW010000957.1 GCA_030432795.1 Gammaproteobacteria bacterium | reverse complement strand
ATCCATGGTGACGATGTTGTCGCCCAGGAAGATCACATCGGCAGCATGAGCGGCCGAGCCGCAGAAGAGCAGAATGAGGCTAAGAGCGGATGTGTTTTTCATAGAGATTGAGTTCCTGTTTGATCACCGGGGCAAGCAGATACAACCCCAACAGATTGGGAATGGCGACGACGAACACCAGCGCATCGGACAGGTCCACCAGGGCGCCGAGCTGCACGCTGCTGCCGAGCACGACAAAGCTGAGGAAAAACAGCTTGAAACCGATGTCGGCAGCGCGATGATCGCCAACCAGGTACGTGAATGCCTTCAGCCCATAGTAGGACCAGGCGATCATGGTTGAAAAGGCAAAAAGCATCGCAGCGATCGACAGCGGAATAGGCGACCAGCTGATGGTGCTGGCAAACGCACGTGTGGTCAGCTCGATGCCGGATACGTTGCCCGCCATGCCGGGCTCATAGACCGTCACGATGATCACCAGCGCCGTCATCGTGCAGATCACCACGGTATCGATAAACGGCTCCAGGAGCGCCACATATCCCTCTGAGGCCGGGTAGTTTGTTTTTGCCGTACTGTGGGCGATTGCTGCCGAACCGAGCCCGGCTTCATTTGAAAATACCGCCCGGCGAAATCCGAGGATCATCACGCCGATGGCGCCACCAGCGACGCCCTCCGGGGCGAAGGCGCCGTTCCAGATGGCCGCGAAGGCGGATGGGAGCTCGCCTGCGTTCATGAGGATGATCACAAGCGCGCTCACGACATACAGGAGTGCCATGGCGGGTACCAGGCGCGAGGTGGTTTGCGCAATGGAGCGGATGCCGCCGATGATCACCACACCCACCAGCGCGGCCATGATCAGACCCACCACCCAGACGTGTTCTGCGAAGAGGCTCGCTTCACCGCCGGTAACCTGGACGAAAATCGCCGCCGCCTGGTTGGACTGGAACATGTTGCCGATGCCTAAGCAGCCGACCACCATGGAAGCTGCGTAGAAGATGCCGAGCGCGCGGCCGAGCCGAGGCCAGCGTCGCTCCGCGAGGCCACGCTCCAGGTAGTACATGGGCCCGCCGGACACCGTCGAATCGGCATCCAGACGTCGGTAACGCTGGCCCAGCGTGCATTCGGCCAGCTTGGTACTCATGCCCAGGAAGCCCGCCACGATGAGCCAGAATGTGGCGCCAGGGCCACCGATGGAGATGGCTACCGCCACCCCGGCGATATTGCCGATGCCCACCGTACCGCTCACGGCGGTGGTCAAGGCCTGAAACTGGG